>NZ_JAZQNX010000019.1:0-163758 GCF_045627565.1 Lelliottia sp.
TGCAAACGCCAAAAATGCCTGTTGCCGTCCGACCGCATTGATTTAACTCGCCATATGAAAGAGGCCAGCTGATGAGCCATTTACTCGGCCCGCGCGACGATAACGGCATTCCGGTGCCGATGACGGTGGACGAATCCATCGCCAACATGAAGGCGTCGCTGCTGAAAAAAATCAAACGCTCTGCCTACGTTTATCGCGTCGACTGCGGCGGCTGCAACGGCTGCGAGATTGAAATCTTCGCCACGCTGTCACCGCTTTTTGATGCCGAACGGTTTGGCATCAAAGTCGTCCCGTCGCCACGTCACGCCGATATTTTGTTGTTTACCGGCGCGATGACCCGCGCAATGCGTTCACCTGCGCTGCGCGCCTGGCAGTCTGCACCCGACCCAAAAATTTGTATTTCTTACGGCGCCTGCGGTAACAGCGGCGGGATTTTCCACGATCTGTACTGCGTGTGGGGCGGCACTGACAAAATCGTGCCGGTCGATGTCTATATTCCTGGCTGTCCGCCGACGCCCGCGGCCACGCTGTACGGTTTCGCCATGGCGCTGGGTCTGCTGGAGCAGAAAATCCACGCTCGCGAGCCGGGTGAAATCGACAATCAACCTGCGACGATCTTGCATCCGGACATGGTGCAGCCGCTGCGCGTTAAAGTCGATCGCACTGCGCGCAGGCTGGCGGGATATCGCTATGGTCGCCAGATCGCCGACGATTATCTGCGTCTGCTGAGCCAGGGCGAACATCAGGTGACGCGCTGGCTGGAGGCCGAAAACGATCCGCGACTGAATGAGATCGTTGCCAATTTAAATCAGGTGGTTGATGAGGCGCGTATCCGATGAGTGAAAGGGTGGTGTTCAGTCAACTGAGCCGTAAGTTTATCGACGAAAACGATGCCACGCCCGATGCGGCGCAGCAGGTGGTTTATTACAGCCTGGCGATTGGTCACCACCTTGGGGTGATCGACTGCCTCGAAGCGGCGTTAAGTTGCCCGTGGCAAGAATATCTGGCGTGGATTGGCACGCTGGAAGCGGGGAGCACCGCGCGGCGTAAGATGGAAGGTGTGCCGAAGTACGGCGAAATCGTTATCGACAGTAATCATATCGCGATGCTGGCAAACGCGTTTGATGCGGCACTCGCTGTGCAATCTCCCGAGCAGCAGGCGTGGAGCAAAACCCTGCTCAGCATGCTGCACGATATTCATCAGGAGAGCGCCATCTACCTGATGGTGAGGAGAATACGTGACTGACGTTTTACTGTGTGTCGGCAATAGTCTGATGGGCGATGACGGCGCAGGTCCGCTGCTGGCGGAAATGTGCGCCGCACATCCGCAAGGAAACTGGATTGTGATTGATGGCGGCAGTGCGCCGGAAAACGACGTCGTCGCCATTCGTGAATTGCGCCCGGACCGGGTGCTGATTGTGGATGCCACCGATATGGGGCTGAATCCCGGCGAAATCCGTCTGGTCGATCCGGACGATATCGCCGAGATGTTTATGATGACCACCCACAATATGCCGCTCAATTATCTGGTCGATCAGATTAAAGACGATGTGGGTGAAGTGCTATTTTTAGGCATTCAGCCGGATATTGTCGGTTTTTATTATCCGATGACGCCACCGATCAAAGCGGCGGTAGAGGTGGTTTATTCGCGTCTTGCGCAATGGACAGGGGATGGGGGATTCGATCAGCTGTGAGTTGTTGCCCTCACCCTAACCCTCTCCCACAGGGAGAGGGAATTTTTCTCTCACTATATGGGGCAGCAACTCTTCCCCCTCACCTACTGGGAGGGGAATTATTCTCTCCCTCAACTTATGGAGTCGCTGCCTTTCGCCCTCTCCCTGTGGGAGAGGGCGGGGTGAGGGCATCAAGCTAATCCAGATCCGCGCCGTTACTCTCAATTACCTTTTTGTACCACCAGAACGATTTCTTACGAATGCGATCCAGTGAACCGTTGCCCGCATCGTCACGATCCACGTAAACAAACCCGTAGCGTTTGCTCATTTCGCCCGTCGATGCCGCCACCAAATCGATACAACCCCATGAGGTGTAACCAATAAGCGGCACGCCGTCTTCGATTGCATCGCCCATTGCGCGGATGTGTTCGCGTAGGTAGCTGATGCGGTAGTCGTCGTTGATCTCGCCGTTAGCGTCAAATTCGTCTTTGGCACCCAGGCCGTTTTCGACCAGGAACAGCGGCTTCTGATAGCGGTCGTACATCATGTTCATGGTGATGCGCAGGCCCAGCGGGTCGATGCCCCAGCCCCACGCGCTCACTTCGATGTGCGGATTACGCAGCGATTTGACGATATTTGCCGCGCTGGTGTTGTTGGCGTTCATATCCGCCGAGGCGCAGCGAGAGGCGTAATAGCTGAACGACACAAAATCGACGGTGTTTTTCAGTAGCTCGTCATCGGCAGGGTCTTTAGCTATCGTCACCCCTTTATCGCGAAATACGCGGGCGGAGTAGGCCGGATAGCTGCCGCGTGCCTGCACGTCGATAAAGAACAGGTTTTCGCGGTCTTTCTCCAGCGCCATCCACACGTCTTCCGGTTTGCAGGAGTAAGGATAGAAATTACCGCCCGCCAGCATGCAGCCAACCTGGTTTTCCGGGTTCACTTCATGGGCGATTTTGGTCGCCAGCGCGCTTGCGACCAGCTCGTGGTGCGCGGCCTGATATTTCACCTGATCTTCGTTTTCACCTTCTTCAAACACCAGCCCGGCACCGGAGAACGGGCTGTGGAGCATGATGTTGATTTCGTTGAAGGTGAGCCAGTACTTCACCAGACCGTTAAACTCTTCAAAGCAGGTGCGGGCATAACGGGCGAAGAAATCGACCATTTTGCGGTTACGCCATGAACCGTATTCCGTGACCAGATGCATCGGCACGTCAAAGTGGCACAAGGTCACCAGCGGTTCGATGTTGTACTTTCTGCACTCTTCAAACACTGCGCGATAAAAGGCGATGCCTTCCTGATTGGGCAGCGGCTCGTCGCCGTTCGGATAGAGACGGCTCCAGGCAATCGAGGTGCGGAAAACCGTAAAACCCATCTCCGCCATCAGGGCGATGTCTTCTTTGTAGCGATGGTAAAAATCAATCGCCTCGTGGCTCGGGTAAAATTCATCCTCGCGCAGCGCAAAACGTTTTTCCTTACCGACCTTCACCGCCAGGCGATTGGCACCGTGAGGGATCATATCGACCGTGGTCAGCCCTTTGCCGCCTTCGCGGTACGCGCCTTCACTCTGGTTGGCGGCCAGTGCGCCGCCCCATAGAAATCCTTGTGGAAAAACAGACATTTTTACCTCGCTATTCATTTTATGCTCGTGCTTCCTGTGCCTGAACCGGCGCGGTTTGCAGGGCGCGTGCTTTTTCTGCATCGTTTTCGACCGGGATATCCTCAAAGCCGAGGATCAGGGTCAGAACAAACGATAACACCACCGCCAGCGCCATCACGCCAAACACCCATACGATAGTCATCGGGTTGGCCGGATCAAAGAATTGTACGCTGGTAAACAGCCCTGGAGCCGCCATCGAATGGCTGGCAAGACCGGCAATTCCAGCGACTGCGCCGCAGATGAAGCCGCTGATTAAGCTCGCAATCAGCGGGCGTTTCAGACGGATTGCCACGCCGTACAGCGCGGGTTCAGAAATACCCGCCATGATGGCAGACGCTGCCGCCGCTAACGCCGTCTGGCGCAATTCGGGGTTTTTGGTCTTCCAGGCGACCGCCAGAGAAGAGCCGCCGAGCGACAGGTTTGCGCCAATCTCAGATGGCATTACCATCCCTTCTTTGCCCGTTTCGGCAATGGTCTGGATAATCGTCGGGGTAAACACGCGGTGCATCCCGGTCATCACTAGCAGCGGCCACAATGCGCCCATAATCGCGACCGACAGCCAGCCCAGATAGCCGTGAACAGTGTAAACCAGCGCGGAGATGGCGCTACCGATCCAGATCCCAAGGGGGCCAATTAAGACGATGGCGAGCGGAGCCGCAATCAGCACGATCAACATCGGTTTGAGGAAGTTTTTGGTCACCGCAGGGGTAATTTTGTCTACCCACACTTCGATGTACGACAGGCACCAGGTCATGACCAGCGCCGGGATCACGGTGTAGGTGTACTTCACCGCCGTCACTGGAATAAAGGCGAACTCAACGTGCTCGCCTTGCGCGGCTTTAGCCATCAGCTCAATAAAGCTTGGATGCACCAGTACGCCAGCGATGGCAATGGCCAACGACACGTTGGTTTTGAATTTAATCGCGGCGGACGCGGCCACCATCAGCGGCAGGAAGAAGAACGCGCCGTCGCCGATAACCGTCAGAATAGTCAGTGTCGGCGCGCCTTTTGGTAGCACACCGGTCATTTCCAGAATCATTGCCAGCAGCTTCACCATTGAGCCGCCAATGATCGCTGGGATCAGCGGAGACATCGTACCGATCAATGCGTCCAGTATTCCGGCCCCGATGCGCTTAAGCGTGAGTTTTTGCGGGCCCTGTGGTTGAGCGGGCTGCATTCCCGCCGGGAGCAGGCTCACCACTTCGCGATACGCTTGTGAAACGGTATTGCCGATAATCACCTGGCACTGGTTGTCATTACGCACCACGCCGAGCACGCCGCTGAGGCTTTTCAGCGTCGCGGTATCCACTTTACTTTCGTCGTGCAGCACGAAACGCAGGCGCGTCATACAGTGGGTGACGGCAGCGACGTTGTCTTTACCGCCGAGCGCGCTGACGACATCGTTCGCCAGTGCAGCATAATTTTTGGCCATCGGGTGAGATCCTGTTGTTGTTTTGAGAATGGATAGGAAACCGGTTTCACAAAATCATGAATAGTTTTCTCATATGAAACAAGATGGAAATATGTACATTTTTTATATTCGTGATAACGATCACTTTGGCATGTTGAAAGCGTGAGATTCGTGCTGCGACAATGTTTACGCAGTGCAGTACACTGCGGCTCATCAGGTGGAGAGGGAAAAATACAATGACCACGATGCTGGAAGTGGCGAAGCGGGCAGGGGTGTCGAAAGCGACGGTTTCGCGGGTGCTGTCGGGCAATGGCTATGTGAGCCAGGAGACCAAAGATCGCGTTTTTCAGGCGATCGAAGAGAGCGGCTACCGGCCCAATTTGCTGGCGCGGAATCTGGCAACAAAACGTACGCAAACCCTCGGGCTGGTGGTGACCAACACCTTGTATCATGGCGTCTATTTCAGTGAACTGCTGTTCCACGCCGCGCGAATGACCGAAGAGAAAGGGCGGCAGCTGATTCTTGCCGATGGCAAGCACAGCGCCGATGAAGAGCGCGAAGCGATTCAGTATCTGCTGGATATGCGCTGCGATGCGATCATCATCTATCCGCGCTTTTTGAGCGTGGAGGAGATGGATGACATCATCCAGAAACACGAGCAGCCGATTATGGTGCTAAACCGCCGCCTGCGTAAAAACAGCAGCCATTGCGTCTGGTCAGATCATAAAGCCTCGTGTCAGGCGGCGGTGTCGCAGCTGATCGTCATGGGTCACCGGGACATCGCGTTTATCACCGGATCGCTGGATTCCCCCACCGGTATTGAGCGCCTTTCCGGATACAAAGACGCGCTGGCTCAGCATCACATTCCCCTGAACGACGCTTTGATCGTGGAAGGGAAATGGAATCCAGAAAGCGGAGCGGCAGGCGTTTCAACCCTGCTGTCGCGCGGTGAGACCTTTACCGCGCTGGTGGCCAGCAATGACGACATGGCGATTGGCGCAGTGAAACAGTTGCACGACAGCGGAATTGCCACGCCGGGCCAGGTCTCTGTTATTGGTTTCGATGATGTGGCTATCGCACCGTATATCATTCCATCGCTTTCCAGCGTGCGGATTCCGGTGACGGAGATGATCAAAGAGACCATTAGCCGCCTGATTTTTATGCTCGACGGCGGCGACTTTACCTTGCAACAAACCTTCTCGGGTGAACTGATCCTGCGTGACTCGGTGATGGCAGGACCACATGTCTAGCATCGACAGATGTCATCGTCACTTGTGTCGATGACAGACCTCTGATCTTGATAAATCCCGTAAAATCAGGCCACTAAAACATGGCACGGTTTATGTATGTTTTGCCGCATGAATGTCATGCTGGAGAAGCAAATGAACCGTTTTATTATGGCTGATGCGAGTAAATGTATTGGCTGCCGCACCTGCGAAGTGGCGTGTGTGGTGTCCCATCAGGCGCAGCAGGATTGTGCGTCCCTTACCCCCGAATCTTTTCTGCCGCGTATTCATGTCATTAAGGGCGTGAATATCTCGACGGCTGCGATCTGTCGTCAGTGCGAAGATGCACCGTGCGCCAACGTCTGCCCTAACGGTGCCATCAATCGTGAAAATGGTTTTGTACAGGTGATGCAGGAGCGCTGTATTGGCTGCAAAACCTGCGTGGTGGCGTGTCCTTATGGCGCGATGGAGGTGGTTGTGCGCCCGGTAGTACGCAACAGTGGCGCGGGTCTGAACGTGCGTGCGGACAAAGCCGAAGCCAACAAATGCGATTTGTGCCATCACCGTGAAACGGGCCCGGCATGTATGGAAGCCTGTCCGACACACGCGCTGGTGTGTGTGGATCGCAATAAACTTGAACAGATGAGTGCCGAAAAACGTCGTCGTGCGGCGTTTGATACGTCGTCTGCCATGCTGTTCTGACGATGAGTGACGGCGGCGTACAGCTGCGGGTGCGCGGCAAAGTGCAGGGCGTGGGGTTTCGCCCGTTCGTCTGGCAACTGGCGAATCAGCTGCATTTATGCGGTGATGTTTGCAACGATGGCGAAGGCGTGCTGGTGCGTTTGTCGGGCGATGCGGTGGCGTTTACCGAGCAACTCTTGCAGCAGTGCCCGCCGCTGGCACGCATTGATGAAGTGGAGGCGCAGCCATTTCACTGGCCGCGCCCGCCTGCGGATTTCACTATCCGGCGCAGTGCGGCTGGGGCGATGGCTACCCAAATCGTCCCAGATGCAGCGACCTGCCCGGCGTGCCTTACCGAAATGCGCGACCCGCGTGAGCGCCGCTATCGCTATCCGTTTATCAACTGCACCCACTGCGGCCCACGCTTTACCATTATTCGCGCCATGCCCTACGATCGTCCGGCAACGTCGATGGCGAATTTCCCGCTTTGCGCCCCGTGTGAAGAAGAGTACCGGAATCCCGCCGACCGTCGCTTCCATGCCCAGCCTGTCGCCTGCCCGGACTGCGGACCGGAACTCGAATGGCGCTCGGGTGACGAACGTTTTTCACGTGAAAACGCGCTGCAGGCGGCGGTCACATTACTTAAAGCCGGGGGGATTGTGGCCATCAAAAACCTCGGCGGGTTTCATTTGGTTTGCGATGCTCGCAATGTTCTGGCGATCGCCCGGTTGCGGGAGTGCAAACATCGCCCGGCTAAACCGCTGGCGGTGATGGTGGCGGATGTCACGCGTTTACCCGCCCCCATTCAGAAATTATTACGATCACCTGCCGCGCCCATTGTCCTGACATCAAAAACATTTCTCCCCGATCTGCCGCATGAGATTGCGCCTGGTCTGGACACAATTGGCGTTATGCTCCCCTCGAATCCGCTACAGCATCTGCTGATGGATGACATGGCCTGTCCGCTGGTGATGACGTCCGGAAACCTCAGCGGTAAACCCCCTGCGATGACCAATCAGCAAGCGCTGGATGATCTGGAAAATATCGCTGACGGATTTTTGCTGCACAACCGCGGCATCTTGCAGCGGATGGATGATTCTGTTGTGGACGACGAGGGCGCGATGCTGCGTCGTGCGCGGGGCTACGTGCCGGATGCGATGGCGTTGCCTGATGGGTTTAAGGATATTCCGCCGATACTGGCGCTGGGCGCAGACATGAAAAATACGTTTTGTCTGGTACGCGACGGGCAAGCGGTGTTGAGCCAGCATTTTGGCGATCTGGGCGACGAAGGCGTGGCGAGCCAGTGGCGTGGTGCGCTCGCGGTGATTCAGCAGATGTATCATTTTCGCCCTGAGCATATCGTGTGTGACGCCCATCCGGGCTATCGCAGCGCGAAATGGGCCAACGAAATGGCGCTGCCAAAACAGACGGTATTACATCACCATGCCCATGCGGCGGCGTGTCTGGCCGAAAATGGCTGGCCACTGGAGGGCGGCGATGTTATCGCGCTGACGCTCGACGGTATCGGAATGGGTGAAAACGGTGCGCTGTGGGGCGGTGAGTGCCTGCGCGTAAACTATCTGACCTGCGACCACGTGGGCGGATTGCCTGCCGTGGCGCTGCCCGGCGGCGATCTGGCGGCGCGGCAGCCCTGGCGAAATCTGCTCGCACACTGCCTGGCATTTGTTCCTGACTGGCTATCGCGGCCTGAAACGCACCCAGTGCAACAGCAAAACTGGCCGCTGCTGGCTACCGCGATTGCCAGGGGCGTCAACGCGCCGCTGGCGTCTTCCTGCGGACGGTTATTTGATGCCGTGGCCTGCGCGCTCGCTATTGCGCCAGAGGTGCAAAGCTATGAAGGAGAGGCCGCCTGCAAGCTGGAAACGCTGGCGACGCGGTGCGCCGGCGTTAAACATCCCGTTACGATGCCGCTTAAAAATACTGTGCCTGACTTAGCCACATTCTGGCGGCAGTGGCTCAACTGGCAGGCGGAACCCGATGAACGCGCATGGGTATTTCATGATGCGCTGGCGAAAGGGCTGGCAGATTTGATTCGCTATCACGCCGAACGGCTATCTCTTTCCACGATCTGCTTTAGCGGTGGCGTGCTGCATAACCGATTGCTGCGGGCACGCCTGCAATTTTACCTCGCGGACTTCCAACTGCTTTTCCCCTCGAAATTGCCTGCGGGCGATGGGGCGATCTCTTTCGGGCAAGCGGTAGTCGCCGCCGCCCGCATCTGCTCACAAAGGAACTCACATGTTACGACTCATCCGTAGCGAACCCCGCGCGGCGCTTTTGCTCTCGATTCTGGCAATGGCGAATCTGCTTGCCTGGGGCTGCGCGTGGCGAACGTTTAGCGGCAGTACGGCGCTGATGGCAGCCAGCCTGCTGGCGTGGTGTTACGGGCTACGGCACGCGGTTGATGCCGATCATATTGCCGCCATTGATACCGTGACGCGTAAAATGATGCAGCAAGGCCAGCGACCTTCGGGGATCGGGGCGTGGTTCTCTTTGGGTCACTCCACGATTGTGGTGCTGGCGACGATAGCCATTGCCGCCACGGCGACGGCATTTCAAAAGAACATGACCTGGTTTCACGAAACGGGCAGCGTGATTGGTACCGCTGTCTCCGCGACGTTCCTGCTGGCGATGGCGCTGGTCAATATGGTGATTTTACGTGGCGTCTGGCGCAGTTTTCAGGCGCTGAAAAAAGGGCGCGTGACGCGTGTTGACGCAGAGCTCCCGGTGACAGGCGGCGTGATGAGCAGGTTATTTGGCGCGACGTTCCGGTTGGTGAGCAAAAGCTGGCAGATGTATCTGGTCGGTTTCCTGTTTGGTTTGGGGTTTGACACTGCCACCGAAATTGGCGTGCTGGGGATCTCGGCCGCCAGCGCATCACACGGAATGTCGGTCTGGTCGATTATGATTTTTCCGGCGCTGTTTGCCAGTGGGATGGCTCTGATTGATACGATTGATAATTTACTGATGGTCGGGGCGTACGGCTGGGCGTTCGACAAACCGCAGCGCAAGCTCTATTACAATATGACCATCACCGGCACCTCGGTCGTGGTGGCGCTATTTATCGGCGGGCTGGAAGCAATGGGTCTGCTGATGGATAAGTTCCGGCTTAGCGGCGGCATCTGGAATGGCGTGGCAATGGTCAACGATAACCTGGGTAACGCGGGATTTATCGTGGTCGGTTTATTTATTGCCTGCTGGTTAATCTCGATGCTGAATTACCGTTGGCGCGGTTACGATGCGCTGGTGGTGCGCTCGTAGCCGCTTGTTTGCAGCGTTTTTTTACAGGGGTTGGCGTTGTTTCAATTTGCTCGCCGCACACGTGCAAAAATAAGATAAGGGAAATGGATTTCCCCGATATACACAGCAAGGGCTTTTACCTTGTGGAAAAATATTTTCCATTTATAGAGTTTATTTCACTCCTGTTTTAGCTTGTACATCCAAACTTTCGAAAAAAATGCGCAGTGGCTCGTACATTTTTTTGGAATGAGCGGAACAAAATAAACGTTTTATCCAAATTCGGAATATTATTGTATCAGTCCGATAAATACGCGAAAATAGTCATGTGAAATGAATAAATAACTCGGAATTATTTATTTAAGTTCTCGTATTTAAAATATCGATAATAAACAAAGGACTGATGATATGATTTATTTAATAATTATTTATTTGGTGAATAGAATGCGTAAAAAAAAGCCCCGGGACACCGGGGCGACGGATAATAAAATCCTAACGCTAAGCAAGAGGGGCAAGAGACTGAGGGTTAAACGGGTAATGATTTCAGCAGAGCGAAAGCCTCCTTCATGCGATCTTCGCTGACCACAAAGGCACGGAGCTGACCGTCATTATCCATTCCACGCGCCACCATCCCTTGCGTTTCAAGCGTAATTTGCCAGTTCAGATCCTGACGCTGCGTTTCGCCTGCGAGATGCAGCGGCAATTCAGGCGTTTTCACTTTCACCAGCATGGCGGGTAATTTCAGCGGTGTGGTCGTGCCAAGCAGATTTTTAGCTAAATACATCGCGCTGATCTGAATGGGTTGCAGGAACGGCAGCACCTGGCCGTTTATTTCTGCACAATCTCCCAGCGCATAAATATCGGGCTGTGTGGTTTGTAGATAGCTGTCGACCTTTACACCGAGACGGGTTTCTGCGCCGGCCCGGCGGGCGAGTGCGGTTTCTGGACGCAAACCAGTTGCGGCAACCACGACGTCGATTTCCACGCTGCGGTTCCGGTCGAGCGTCGCGCGAATCCCGGTGTCGGTTTTTGTCAGGCTCTGTAACTGTGATTTCAGCAGCTGATGCACGCCCATATCCGTCAGGCGATGCTGTAAGCGACTACTGACTTCTGCAGGCATCAGGGCTGATAAAATACTGGCCGCATGATCAACTAGCGTTACGGATTTACCCGACCGGCAAAAATCCATTGCCAGTTCGGTGCCTATCAGGCCCCCGCCAACAATCATCACCCGCTGGGCGTCGCGAAGCGTGGTTTCGCAAGCCTTGTACTCCTGCTGACTGTTTAGCGTAAGCATGAGCTCATGTCCTTCAATTGGCGGCACAAAAGCCGACGCACCCGTTGCCAGCACCAGTTTGTCGTAATGCCACTGTTTATCTTTGGCCTTCACGCAGTGCGCGGCGGCGTCGATATCGGTTACCCAGGTGTAAGGGAAAAGACGCAGGTTGAACTGTTCGGCAAACTCCCCCGCCGTCTGGCGCGTGAGGTCGTCTGCACGCTGGCTCTGGCTGATGACGTGGCTGAGATCCGGCTTGTTGTACTCGTCCATACTGTCAGCGGCGATGAGCGTCAGCGGCACATTCGCATCTTGTTTGCGGATATTTTTCACCAGCTGACGGGCGGCAAAGCCCGAGCCGATGATCACGATTCCGTGGCTCATTTTGCCTCCGTTGCCAGGACGTCAAAAACGTCTTTACCGAGTGAACATTCCGGGCACAGGAAATTATCCGGTACGTCGCTCCACGGCGTGCCTGGCGCAACGTCCTGAAGCGGCTCGCCCAATGCAGGATCGTAAACCCACTGGCAAACGCTGCATTGCATGCAGGGGCCAAGATCTGCTGCCGCAGCGGCGGCGCAGGCGCAATTTTCCTGCTGTTGTGCCGGTTTTACTGAAGCTTCCGGCAATGGAGCGAGCGCCCACTGACGTGCAATTTCACGGCCATGCTGGCGGCAAATTTCCAGCGCATCGACGTCCGGGCGCCATTTTGCTTTCAGGCTCATCGACATTTCGAAACCGGCATCTTGCAAGCGCGTGGACAGGCGATCAACCGCGCCGCCGCTCCAGCCGTGGGAACCAAAAGCACTGGCCCGTTTGTGACGAAAACGCAGGCCCGTCATCTCTTCGACCAGACCGGCAATCTTCGGCATCATCACGTTGTTCATGGTCGATGTTCCCACCAGCACGCCTTTGGAGCGGAAAACGTTGGTCAGGATTTCGTTTTTATCGCTACGCGCCACGTTGAAGATTTTCACCGCCACGTTCGGGTCAACTTCATTTATGCCCTGAGCAATGGCGTCTGCCATCATGCGGGTGTTGTTGGACATGGTGTCGTAGAACAGGGTGATGCGGTCTTCCTGATAATCCGCCGCCCATTTCAGATACAGCTCCACAATTTGCGTTGGGTTTTCGCGCCACACCACGCCGTGGGAGGTGGCAATCATATCCACTGGCAAATTGAAGCCGAGAATTTCAGTGATTTTTGGCGTCACCAGACGGCTGAAAGGCGTCAGGATGTTGGCGTAGTAGCGCTGGCACTGTTCAAACAGTTCGGTCTGATCCACTTCGTCGTTGAACAGGCGCTCGTCGCAGTAGTGCTGACCAAAAGCGTCATTGCTGAACAACACTGCGTCACCCGTCATGTAAGTCATCATGCTGTCGGGCCAGTGCAGCATCGGGGTTTCAACGAAGATCAGCTGTTTGCCGTTGCCAATATCCAGCGCGTCACCGGTTTTGACCGTGTGGAAGTTCCACTCCGGATGGTGGTGATGGCCGTTGATAGAGTCGATGGCGTTGGTGGTGCAGTAAATCGGGGTATTTGGGATGTAGGACATCAGCTCGGTCAGCGCGCCGGCGTGGTCTTCTTCCGCGTGGTTAATGATGATGTAGTCGATGGCGTCCAGATCGATTTCGCTGCGCAGGTTCTGCACGAACTCGCGGCTGAATTTGTGATCGACGGTATCGATCAGGACGTTTTTACCTTCACGAATCAGATAGCTGTTGTAGCTGCTGCCGCGCAGGGTTTTGTATTCGGTACCATGAAAATCACGCACTTCCCAGTCACGTTGGCCAACCCAATGAATGTTATTTTTAACCAGAATAGACATAGCAACCTCAAATTATTACGGTATTTTTAACTAAGATGATTTGCTTATATCAAGTTGCGTGCCA
This sequence comes from Lelliottia sp., assembly GCF_045627565.1. Taxonomy (NCBI): domain Bacteria; kingdom Pseudomonadati; phylum Pseudomonadota; class Gammaproteobacteria; order Enterobacterales; family Enterobacteriaceae; genus Lelliottia; species Lelliottia sp. The sequence continues at coordinate 13,079 of NZ_JAZQNX010000019.1, forward strand.
ACTATTTAATTTATTGATTTTAATCGCTTTTAAAAATAATAGCTCATGATTGGTAGTCAAAGTGACTATCTTTTTTACTGTCAATATGACAATATTCATTGTCAAAATGACAGCGAGGCGAAAATGAGTTTTTCTGTAGAGGTGCTGGCGAAGATCGCCATTGAACTGCAAACCGGTATTGGCCATCAGGATCGCTTTCAGCGGCTGATCTCCACGCTGCGCCACGTGCTGGATTGTGATGCGTCAGCGCTGCTGCGCTACGAAGGACGACAGTTTATTCCGCTGGCCATCGACGGGCTGGCGCACGACGTGCTGGGGCGTCGTTTTACGCTGGAAGGGCACCCGCGTCTGGAGACGATTGCCCGTGCGGGTGACGTGGTGCGATTCCCGGCGGACAGCGATTTACCCGATCCTTACGATGGATTAATCCCTGGGCAAGAGAGCCTGAAGGTCCACGCCTGTATCGGCTTGCCGCTGTTTGCCGGACAGAATCTGATTGGTGCGTTAACGCTCGATGGCCTTGAGCCGGATCAGTTCGATACGTTTAGCGATGAAGAGCTGCGCCTGATTGCTGCGCTGGCCTCTGGCGCGCTCAATAATGCGCTGCTGATCGAACAACTGGAAAGTCAGAACATTATGCCGGGCAGTCCGGTCGCGTTCGAGCACGTCGCGCATACGGAAATGATAGGCCTGTCGCCAGGGATGATGCAGCTGAAAAAGGAGATCGAGATTGTTGCGGCGTCCGATCTCAACGTGCTGATCGGTGGTGAAACAGGCACCGGAAAAGAGCTGGTGGCGAAATCGATTCACGAAGGTTCGCCGCGAGCGGTCAATCCGCTGGTGTATCTGAACTGCGCCGCGCTGCCCGAAAGCGTGGCGGAAAGTGAGCTATTCGGGCATGTCAAAGGGGCGTTTACCGGCGCCATCAGCAACCGCAGCGGCAAGTTTGAAATGGCCGATAACGGCACGCTGTTCCTTGATGAAATCGGTGAGCTGTCGCTGGCGCTTCAGGCCAAGCTGCTGCGCGTGTTGCAGTACGGTGATATTCAGCGCGTCGGTGACGATCGCAGTTTGCGCGTCGACGTGCGCGTGCTGGCGGCGACCAACCGCGATCTGCGCGAAGAGGTGCTGGCCGGGAATTTTCGTGCCGATCTGTTCCATCGTTTAAGCGTGTTTCCGCTGTCAGTCCCGCCGTTGCGCGAGCGTGGTGAGGACGTCGTGCTTCTGGCAGGCTTTTTCTGCGAGCAGTGCCGGTTAAAAATGGGATTATCACGCGTGGTGTTAAGCCCCGGCGCGCGTAGCCATTTGTTAAGTTACGGCTGGCCGGGAAACGTGCGTGAGCTGGAACATGCCATTCATCGTGCAGTGGTCCTGGCACGTGCCGCGCGTTTGGGCGACGACGTGGTGATCCACGCGCGACATTTTGCTTTGCATGATGAGGCAGCGCCTGCCGTGGCGCAGGAACTCCCGGCGATAGCCAATGAAAATCTGCGTGAGGCGACGGAAGCATTTCAACGCCAGATGATTACCCGCGCGCTGGATCAAAATGGACGTAGCTGGGCGGCTTGCGCGCGAGCGCTTGAGATGGACGTCGCCAACCTGCATCGGCTGGCGAAACGCCTGGGGCTAAAGGGCTAAATAATCCCGGCTTGATAGAAATCTTGCAGGTTGATGGCACCGCAAAGCTTGCCGCTGTCGTCAACGACAGGTGCCGCGGTGATTTTACGTTTCATTAAGATCTCTTTGGCTTCGATGGCGCGGCTTTCGGCGTTTAGCGTCAGCCCGCCAGCGGTCATTGCCTCACTCACGATGGCGTCCAGACTGCCGCCGCCGACCAGCCAGCGGCGAAGGTCGCCATCGGTGAAGACACCTTTAACCAGACCCGTTTCATCACAGACCGCGACCAGTCCCAGTCCGGTGCGGCTCAATTCCATCATTGCGTCCATGACGCTGGTGCTGAGTTTGACCTGCGGAACTGCCTCTTCGGTACGCATCAAATGGTGAACTTTATTGAGCAAACGCGCGCCCAGCGCCCCTGCTGGGTGAGAGCGTGCAAAATCTTCTTCATTGAAACCGCGTGCCTGCATGACGGCCATCGCCAGCGCATCGCCCATCATCAGGGTATTAACGGTGCTGGATGTTGGCGCGAGGTGCATCGGGCAGGCTTCGCGTTCAACGGAAATATCCAGCGTCGCTTTCGCAGCCAGCGCCAGCGGTGAGCGAGACTTTCCGGTCATCGCCAGCAGCGCAACGGATTTTTCCTGCAAGCGCGGAATGATCAAATCCAGCTCTTTTGCCGAGCCGGAATAGGAGATAAATAGCATCACGTCGCGACTTTCGATCATCCCCAGATCGCCATGCAGGGCTTCTGCCGGATGGACAAAAAAGGCCGGTGTACCGGTGCTGGCGAGCGTCGCGGCAATTTTCTTACCGATATGCCCGGATTTACCAATGCCTGCGACGATCACTTTGCCTTCGCATTGAATAATGGTGTTGGCTGCACGGACAAAATCATCGCCCAGCCTTTCTGGCAGGCGGCTGGCTTCCTGCAGTTCCAGCATTAATGTCTGACGGCCTGTGTTTAGCAGAAAATCACTCATTTTTATCTCCGGTTATAATCCCTTGCGCTTCGTGCCCTATCAGAACGACAGAAACGTGGCTGCGCCCATGATAGTGCATTCTCCTGGTGGGGATCCTGCCCAATACCGAAAGATTTTGCTTCGCGCCACAGAACCCCTTCCTTGAGGTGTCGCGGATGCTTTACCATACTTGCCACTTATCGAATTCTTTCAATGGATGTCTCATGGTCAAGCGTCGTTACGCAGCGCTCATTCCCGCGCTGATTATGCTTGCTGCCTGTAGCAGCAAACCGAAAACAGAGGAAGTTCAACAGACGGCTGGCGCGCCCTCCGGCGGTTTTCTGCTGGAGCCGCAGCACAATGTCATGCAGATGGGCGGTGATTTCGCCAACAACCCAGCGGCCGAACAGTTCATCGATAAGATGGTGAGCAAGCACGGTTTTAACCGACAGCAACTGCACGAAATTTTGTCCCAGGCCAAACGTCTGGATTACGTGCTGCGCCTGATGGACAGACAAGCGCCAACCGCGCAGGCGCCGACAGGGCCGAACGGTGCGTGGCTGCGCTATCGTAAACAGTTCATCACCCCCGACAACGTGCAAAACGGCGTGGCATTCTGGAATCAATATGAAGATGCGCTGAACCGCGCATGGCAGGTTTACGGCGTTCCGCCTGAAATCATCATCGGGATTGTTGGCGTGGAAACCCGCTGGGGCCGCGTGATGGGCAAAACGCGCATTCTTGATGCGCTGGCGACGCTCTCCTTTAACTATCCGCGCCGCGCAGAATATTTCTCATCAGAGCTGGAAACCTTCTTGCTGATGGCGCGCAACGAGCAGGACGATCCGCTGGATCTGAAAGGTTCATTCGCGGGCGCAATGGGTTACGGCCAGTTTATGCCGTCGTCCTATAAAGAATACGCCGTGGACTTTAACGGTGACGGGCATATCAATCTGTGGGATCCGGTGGATGCCATCGGTAGCGTGGCGAATTACTTCAAAGCACACGGCTGGGTGAAAGGCGAGCCGGTCGCCGTGCAGGCTAACGGTCAGGCGCCTGGGCTGGAAAATGGTTTCAAAACCAAATACAGCGTGGCGCAACTGGCGTCAGCCGGGTTAACGCCGATGCAGCCGCTGAATAATAATCAGCAGGTGAGTTTGTTGCGTCTGGATATTGGTACGGGTTATCAATATTGGTACGGGTTGCCGAATTTCTACGCGATCACCCGCTACAACCACAGCACGCACTACGCGATGGCGGTGTGGCAATTGGGTCAGGCGGTTGCGCTGGCGCGTGTGCCTGCGGCGTCTCCGTTTAGTCAGTAAGTTTTCCCACCGCTGAATGGTTTGCCGGAGCAGGGTTTCACCTCCGGCAAACCATCAGGTCGTTGTTTGATACTTAGCGCCTCATCTTTACCGCTACCGGTAAGAAGGGCAGCGGTAACATTTCGCCACACTCCATCATCATCTTCTGCATTTACATCTGCGCTGCAATTTATTAGTGTTATGTTATAACATTGTTTTCGGTGTCAATATGTCTATCTCTTTTTTCTCTCTTTCCGCTCTGGCGCGACTCCTGATGGCGTTCGGTTTGATAGCGATGATCGTTTTGGCGGTGCGCTGGGCGGTGATCCTCCCATGATTGAGCTACAAAATCTGGTGGCCGGATATGACGGCCAGCCGGTCACTCAGGCGCTGAATGGCGTCATTGAGCGCGGCAGTATGACGGCGATTATCGGTGCGAATGGCTGCGGGAAATCGACGCTGCTGAAAACGCTCGCGGGGTTTATTCCTCCGGTGAGCGGCGCTTTTCGCTGGCAGGAAAAACGTCCGGTTATCGGCTGGCTGGCCCAGCGCCACTCGCTGGAAGCGCAATTTCCCCTGACCGTTCAGGATGTGGTGAGTATGGGCTGCTGGCCCGGCATCTCTTTATTGTCGGGATTGCAGCGTAAAACGCGTTTGCGTATCGCCAGCGCGCTTGAGCGGGTGGGGCTGCAGGCGCTGGCTGCATCGACGATTGATGAACTCTCTGGTGGTCAGTTCCAGCGCATGCTTTTTGCCAGAGTGCTGGTGCAGAACGCGCCGCTGGTGATGCTTGATGAGCCTTTTGCTGGCGTAGATGAAACCACCTGTAACGTGCTAATGGAATTGATGCTGGATATGTATTTGCAAGGGCAAACCGTCCTGGCGGTGTTGCATGATAGCGAGCGCGTGGCGCGCCATTTCCCCCAGACGCTGCGACTTGATACCAGCACGCCTTGTTGGGCAACCGTGCGCGCGAGGGTGGCATGATCTGGCACCTTTTTTTTCAGCCATTTATTGAATACGGATTTATGCGTCGTGCGCTGGTGGTGTGCCTGGCACTCTCCGTGAGTACCACGATGCTGGGTGTTTTTTTACTGCTCCGTCGTATGAGTCTGATGGGCGACGCCTTGTCGCACGCCATTTTACCCGGTGTCGCAGTGGGGTATTTGCTCAGCGGGATGTCATTGCTGGCGATGAGCGTGGGTGGGTTTATTGCCGGAATTATCGTTGCGCTGATTGCCGGTTTGGTCAGTCGTCGCACGCCGCTAAAAGAAGATGCCAGCTTTGCGGGGCTATACCTTGGCTCGCTGGCGCTGGGCGTCACGCTGGTTTCGCTTCGCGGTTCTAATGTCGATCTCTTGCACCTGCTTTTTGGCTCCATTCTGGCGGTCGATAACGACGCGGCGCTGTTTGTGGCGGGCGTCTGCATATTCACCTTATTGATGCTGGCGATTTTCTATCGCGGGCTGGTCACCGAAGCATTCGATACCGCCTGGTTGCAGGTTAATTCTCGCGTGTTGCCCGGACTGTTACATGGACTGTTTCTTGCCTTGCTGGTGCTTAACCTCGTCGCCGGATTTCAGGTGCTGGGCACGCTGATGGCGGTGGGGTTAATGATGCTGCCCGCCGTTTCTGCACGCTGCTGGATGCGAACATTGCCGGGGCTGTTACTCATGGCGGGCATCAGCGGGATTTTTTGCGCCTGGCTTGGGCTGAGCCTGTCGTGGGCGGTCAGTTTGCCTGCCGGGCCGTCTATCGTATTGACCGCCAGCGCATTGTTTATTTTTTCCGTTTTATTTGGCTCGCGCAGCAATCTGCGTGCGCTTTTTCAACGCAAGGGGAAGTGAAGATGAAACGTACAGGGGTAATGATTGCGCTGTTGCTGGGGTTCATGACGCAGAGCGCGCTGGCTAAGACACTGAATGTGGTGACGAGTTTTTCCATTCTCGGCGACATTACGCAGGAAGTGGGCGGCAAGCATGTGAGCGTGACGACGCTGGTTGGCCCGGATGGCGATCCACATGCCTTTGAGCCCTCACCAAAAGACAGTGCGGCGCTGAGTAAAGCCGATGTGGTGGTGGTGAACGGTTTGGGGCTGGAAGGTTGGCTCGACCGGCTGGTCAAAGCGTCAGGGTTTAAAGGGACGCTGGTGGTGGCTTCTTCTGGAGTCAAAACCCACACCTTAGAAGAGGAGGGCAAAAGTGTCACCGACCCTCACGCCTGGAACAGCGCGGCTAACGGTGCGTTGTATGCACAAAATATTCTGGCAGGTCTGGTGCAGGCCGATCCGCAAGATAAAGCGGCGCTGGAGGCTTCTGGTCAGGCGTATATCGCTCAGCTAACGCAGCTGGATAGGTGGGCAAAAACGCAATTTAGCCAGATTCCCCAGCAAAAACGCAAAGTGCTGACCAGCCATGATGCGTTCGGCTATTTTAGCCGTGCTTACGGGGTGAACTTTATTGCTCCGCAGGGGCTTTCTTCCGAGAGCGAGGCGAACGCTACGCAGGTGGCGGCAATCATCGATCAGATTAAGGCAGACGGCGTGAAGACCTGGTTTATGGAAAACCAGCTCGATCCGCGTCTGGTGAAACAAATTGCCACTGCAACGGGCGCGCAGCCAGGTGGAGAGCTTTACCCTGAGGCGTTGTCGGCCAAAGGTGGCGTGGCGGATACCTACGTCAAAGCCTTTCGCCATAACGTCAAAACGATTGCGGATAGCATGAAGTAATTCTCTTTTTAAGCCGATGCCATCGTATCGGCTTTTTCTGAAGCCTCCTCGTAAAACCCGAACCTCATCTCCCTATCTCACGAGAAAGTGCTACATTGTGCTGCATGTTTTTCAGGAGCCGAAAGCGATGATGACTGACCATGAATTGATGCAGCTGAGCGAAGTGGTAGGGCTGGCGTTGAAGCAGCGTGGCGCCACGCTGACAACGGCGGAATCCTGTACTGGCGGATGGGTAGCAAAAGTGATTACGGATATCGCGGGCAGCTCCGCGTGGTTCGAACGCGGTTTTGTGACCTACAGCAACGAAGCCAAAGCCCAGATGATTGGGGTGCGTGAACCGACCCTTGAACAACACGGCGCGGTGAGCGAGCCGGTGGTGGTTGAAATGGCAATCGGGGCGCTTAAGGCCGCGCAGGCAGATTTTGCGATTTCTGTCAGCGGTATTGCCGGACCCGATGGCGGTAGCGACGTGAAACCCGTTGGTACCGTCTGGTTTGGTTTTGCCACCGCACAAGGCCAGGGAATCACCCGCCGCGAGTGCTTCAGCGGCGATCGCGAAAGCGTGCGCCGTCAGGCAACGGAATACGCGTTAAAAACGCTCTGGCAACAATTTCTACAAAACACTTGATACTGTATGACCATACAGTATAATTGCTTCAACAGAACAGTTTTCACCTCCCGGGAATACGTAAGCGGATTTCCGGCATGACAGGAGTAATAATGGCTATCGACGAAAACAAACAGAAAGCGTTGGCGGCAGCGCTGGGCCAGATCGAAAAGCAATTCGGTAAAGGCTCCATCATGCGCTTGGGTGAAGACCGTTCCATGGATGTGGAAACGATCTCCACGGGTTCGCTTTCTCTGGACATCGCACTGGGTGCGGGTGGCCTGCCAATGGGTCGTGTCGTAGAAATCTACGGACCGGAATCGTCGGGTAAAACCACGCTAACCTTACAGGTTATTGCTTCAGCACAACGCGAAGGCAAAACTTGTGCGTTTATCGATGCAGAACACGCGCTGGATCCCGTGTATGCCCGTAAACTCGGTGTAGATATCGACAATCTGCTGTGTTCTCAGCCGGATACCGGTGAGCAGGCGCTGGAAATTTGTGACGCGCTGGCACGCTCTGGTGCGGTTGACGTTATCGTTGTTGACTCCGTTGCCGCGCTGACGCCGAAAGCGGAAATCGAAGGCGAAATCGGTGACTCTCACATGGGCCTCGCGGCACGTATGATGAGTCAGGCAATGCGTAAACTGGCCGGTAACCTTAAGCAGTCTAATACGCTGCTGATCTTCATCAACCAGATCCGTATGAAAATTGGTGTGATGTTTGGTAACCCGGAAACCACTACCGGTGGTAACGCACTGAAATTCTATGCCTCCGTTCGTCTGGATATCCGCCGTATCGGCGCAGTGAAAGATGGCGATAACGTGATCGGCAGCGAAACCCGCGTGAAGGTTGTGAAGAATAAAATCGCTGCACCATTCAAGCAGGCTGAATTCCAGATCCTTTATGGTGAAGGTATCAACTTCTTTGGCGAGCTGGTTGACCTCGGCGTAAAAGAGAAGCTGATTGAAAAAGCAGGCGCCTGGTACAGCTACAACGGTGAAAAGATTGGTCAGGGTAAAGCGAATGCTATCTCCTGGTTGAAAGAGAACCCAGCAGCAGCGAAAGAAATTGAGAAGAAAGTGCGCGAGCTTCTCCTCAATAACGAAGATTCTAAACCGGACTTCGTTGTTGATGCCGCAGATGCTGAAGAAACCAACCCTGATTTCTAATCATCGGGTGTAAAAACAAGGGCTGCGATTGCGGCCCTTTTTGCATTTGTCATACAGCAGGTTTTATATGAGTGAATCGAAACCGCGTCGTCCTGCCTACGCCCGTTTATTAGACCGTGCCGTACGGATTCTGGCCGTACGCGATCACAGTGAACAAGAACTGCGACGCAAACTAGCAGCCCCCGTCATAGGTAAAAATGGACCGGAAGCGATTGATGCAACCGAGGAAGACTATGACCGTGTGATCGCCTGGTGCTATGAGCACAGCTACCTTGATGACACCCGTTTTGTGACGCGCTTTATCGCCAGTCGAAGCCGTAAAGGTTACGGTCCCGCACGCATCCGTCAGGAACTTAATCAGAAAGGGATCGCTCGCGACGCAACAGAACAGGCGATGCGTGAATGCGATATAGACTGGGGTGAACTGGCAAGGGATCAGGCCGTTCGTAAGTACGGTGAACCTTTGCCGAGTGAATTTTCAGAAAAAGTAAAAATCCAGCGTTTCTTACTCTATCGTGGCTACCTGATGGAAGATATTCAGGCGATATGGCGTAATTTTACTGATTGAACGCATGCTGCATTTTACTTCCCTCCAAAGAAAACTTATCTTATTCCCACTTTTTCCAGTAGCTGGCCCATCCAATCTTCAACAGGAACAGGCTGGCTGCGACATTTCGTTAGCTTGATTTCAGGATAATTATGAGCAAGAGCACCGCTGAGATCCGTCAGGCGTTTCTCGATTTTTTCCATAGTAAGGGACACCAGGTAGTTGCCAGCAGCTCCCTGGTACCGAACAATGACCCGACTCTGCTGTTTACCAACGCCGGGATGAACCAGTTCAAGGATGTATTCCTTGGTCTCGATAAGCGTAATTATTCCCGTGCGACAACCTCACAGCGTTGCGTACGTGCGGGCGGTAAACATAACGATCTGGAAAACGTCGGCTACACCGCACGTCACCACACTTTCTTCGAGATGCTGGGTAACTTCAGCTTCGGCGACTATTTCAAACACGACGCTATCCAATACGCGTGGGAATTGCTGACCGGTGAAAACTGGTTCAACCTGCCGAAAGAGCGTCTGTGGGTTACCGTTTATGAAACCGACGACGAAGCTTACGAAATCTGGGAGAAAGAAGTCGGTATCCCGCGTGAGCGTATTATTCGTATCGGTGATAACAAAGGCGCGCCGTATGCGTCAGACAATTTCTGGCAGATGGGTGATACCGGTCCTTGCGGTCCGTGCACCGAGATCTTCTACGATCACGGCGACCACATCTGGGGCGGACCTCCAGGAACAGCAGAAGAAGACGGCGATCGCTATATTGAGATCTGGAATATCGTCTTCATGCAGTTCAACCGTCAGATTGACGGCACGATGGAGCCACTGCCAAAACCATCCGTTGATACGGGCATGGGTTTGGAACGTATTGCCGCTGTTCTGCAACACGTTAACTCCAACTACGATATCGATCTGTTCAGCACGCTAATTAAGTCTGTTGCTGAAGTGACCGGCGCTACCGATCTGAGCAATAAATCTCTGCGCGTTATTGCAGATCACATTCGTTCTTGTGCGTTCCTGATTGCTGATGGCGTGATTCCGTCGAATGAAAACCGTGGTTATGTGCTGCGTCGTATCATTCGTCGTGCTGTTCGTCATGGCAACATGCTGGGCGCGAAAGACACTTTCTTCTATAAACTCGTGGGTCCACTGGTTGGCGTCATGGGCGATGCAGGCGAAGAGCTGAAACGTCAGCAATCGCAGGTTGAGCAGGTCCTGAAAACAGAAGAAGAACAGTTTGCTCGCACCCTGGAGCGCGGTCTGGCGCTGCTGGACGAAGAACTTTCTCAGTTGACTGGCGACACGCTGGATGGCGAAACCGCCTTCCGTCTGTACGACACCTATGGCTTCCCGGTTGACCTGACGGCTGATGTTTGTCGTGAGCGCAACATCAAGGTGGACGAAGCGGGCTTTGAAGCCGCGATGGAAGAACAGCGCCGTCGTGCGCGTGAATCCAGCGGTTTTGGCGCCGATTACAATGCGATGATCCGTGTGGACAGCGCATCTGAATTCCAGGGTTACGATCGCCTGGAATTGAACGCGAAAGTCACCGCCCTGTTTGTCGACGGCAAAGCCGTAGACAGCATTAGCGCAGGCCAGGATGCGGTTGTTGTTCTCGATAAAACCCCATTCTATGCGGAATCCGGTGGTCAGGTCGGCGATAAAGGCGAACTGAAAGGGAACGGCTTTAGCTTCTCTGTCAGCGACACCCAGAAATACGGTCAGGCAATTGGTCATATCGGCAAACTTGCTTCCGGTTCTCTGAAAGCCGGTGAGGGCGTTCAGGCAGAAGTCGACGAAGCACGTCGCGAACGTATTCGTCTGAATCACTCTGCAACGCACCTGATGCACGCTGCACTGCGTGACGTTCTGGGAACGCATGTTGCGCAGAAAGGGTCTCTGGTCAACGACAAAATCCTGCGTTTCGACTTCTCTCATTTTGAAGCGATGAAACCGTCTGAAATCCGTGCGGTTGAAGATATGGTTAACGCGCAGATCCGTCGTAACCTGCCTATCGAAACCAACATCATGGATCTCGAGGCGGCCAGAGCCAAAGGCGCAATGGCGCTGTTTGGCGAGAAATATGATGAGCGCGTTCGCGTGCTGAGCATGGGTAATTTCTCTACCGAACTCTGCGGCGGAACTCACGCCTCCCGTACCGGTGATATTGGCCTATTCCGTATCCTATCTGAATCGGGCACAGCGGCGGGTGTGCGTCGTATCGAAGCGGTAACAGGTGAAGGCGCGATCGCCAGCCTGCATGCTGAAAGCGATCAGTTGCACGATATTGCTCAACTGTTGAAAGGTGACAGCCACAACCTGGGTGAGAAAGTGCGTAGCGCGCTGGAACGTACTCGCCAGCTCGAAAAAGAACTGCAGCAGCTCAAAGAGCAAGCCGCCGTTCAGGAAAGCGCGAATCTCTCTAGCAAAGCGGTTGATATTAAAGGTGTTAAACTGCTGGTCAGTGAACTGGCAGGTGTTGAACCTAAGATGCTTCGTACCATGGTTGATGATCTGAAGAACCAACTCGGTTCGACAATTATCGTTCTGGCGACAGCGGTCGACGGTAAGGTTTCTCTGATTGCGGGCGTCTCTAAGGATGTGACCGACCGTGTGAAAGCAGGGGAATTGATTGGTATGGTCGCTCAGCAGGTCGGCGGCAAAGGTGGCGGTCGTCCGGACATGGCGCAAGCCGGTGGTACGGATGCAGCGGCACTTCCAGCGGCATTGGCCAGCGTTGAAAGCTGGGTAAGCGCTAAACTGTAATAATTACAAAGCGTAAACAGACGCCATGACCTCGCGGTTATGGCGTATTGGTTACTACGCTATCGACAATGATAAAGTCAGGTTGAGTTTGTGTATATCGGCTAAACTTACGTTTAACAGAATGTGATGCCGTGACTGCTTACACTTTACGTGTTTGTCATCGCTTACTTTTTGGCGTTATATGATGGATAATGCCGGGATACAAGAGACCCGACTCTTTTAATCTTTCAAGGAGCAAAGAATGCTGATTCTGACTCGTCGAGTTGGTGAGACCCTCATGATTGGGGATGAGGTCACCGTGACAGTTCTAGGGGTAAAGGGTAACCAGGTTCGTATTGGTGTGAATGCCCCTAAAGAAGTCTCTGTCCATCGTGAAGAGATCTACCAGCGTATCCAGGCTGAAAAATCCCAGCAGTCCAGTTACTGATATTATCGCGTCTCGCTTTCCGGCGAGACGCAACCCTCTCACTATTGTTCCTGCATAAAGTTACCGTTCTATTTCACTCGCTCAACTTTTCACGCTCTCCAGAATCTTATCTCATCCAAAATTTGTCTCTTCCCTTGCAGAAAACTGATTTAACGCGTGCAAAATCCGCTTATAAAACACCCTCTTTGTGGTTTTTGCATGCGAATTGCCTGTGATTTGTGCAAACGATAAATGTCTGTGGAAAATTGTTTGACTTATAAGTCCCAGAAAGTAATATATGCGCCACGCAGCGACGAAGAGCTCTTAACAAGTTCTCCGAAGCACTCGCAAGAGGCGTTGTGTGGTGAGGTGGCCGAGAGGCTGAAGGCGCTCCCCTGCTAAGGGAGTATGCGGTCAAAAGCTGCATCCGGGGTTCGAATCCCCGCCTCACCGCCATTTTGCATCCGTAGCTCAGCTGGATAGAGTACTCGGCTACGAACCGAGCGGTCGGAGGTTCGAATCCTCCCGGATGCACCATCTATTACTTCATATTGCTTTCGAAGTGATATGACGTATCAAGCAGTACCATAGTAAATCCCGATGCATCCGTAGCTCAGCTGGATAGAGTACTCGGCTACGAACCGAGCGGTCGGAGGTTCGAATCCTCCCGGATGCACCATTTACTATTTCTGAACGCAGTACCCTGATGCATCCGTAGCTCAGCTGGATAGAGTACTCGGCTACGAACCGAGCGGTCGGAGGTTCGAATCCTCCCGGATGCACCATCTTCTCCAAATTGACAGTCAGTCTGTTAGTTCATGGTCTGCGAGTTTATCGCGAGCACCAGGGAGAATAACGTTGTTTTAGCAACGGCCCGAAAGGCGAGGCACTATCGAGTCATCCTCCCGGATGCACCGAACGCAGTATCCTGATGCATCCGTAGCTCAGCTGGATAGAGTACTCGGCTACGAACCGAGCGGTCGGAGGTTCGAATCCTCCCGGATGCACCATCTTCTCCAAATTCACAGCAAGTCTCTTCGTTCATGGTCTGCGAGTCTATCGCGAGTGCCTGGAAGGATAGCGTTGCTTCAGCAACGGTCCGAAGGGCGAGGCAATGCCGAGTCATCCTCCCGGATGCACCCTCTAATGTTCACCCCCTAAATTATTTCATCAGCTATCACTCTCACTGTCAGCGACAAAAATCCTTGTTTACGTTAAAGTAACGCTTTGTTAATCGTTGGGCGAGAGCACGATGTACGCACAGTATGACGGTCTGATCTTCGATATGGATGGCACTATCCTGGACACCGAACCCACTCATCGTAAAGCGTGGGATGATGTTCTGAGTCGTTACGGAATGCGTTTCGATTTACAGGCAATGGTGTCGCTTAATGGCTCGCCAACCTGGCGTATCGCTCAGGCAGTAATTGAACTTAATCATGCCGATCTTGATCCATACCTGCTCGCTCGCGAAAAAACCGACGCCGTCAAAGCGATGCTTTTGGACACAGTTCGTCCGCTTCCGCTGATTGACGTTGTCAAAGAGTGGCATGGCCGTCGCCCAATGTCAGTGGGGACGGGCAGTGAAAGCGCGGTTGCCGAAGCCTTGCTCAATCATCTTGGACTGCGTCACTATTTCTCGGCAGTGGTTGCAGCCGATCATGTCAAAAATCACAAACCCGCGCCGGACACTTTTCTACTGTGTGCAGAGTTAATGGGTGTTTCCGCGTCTCGGTGTGTGGTTTTTGAGGATGCAGACTTTGGTATTCAGGCTGCGCGTGCCGCCGAAATGGATGCTGTGGATGTTCGCTTACTGTGAGTGACTTACTGTCACTTGCTTCGTTATTTGCCAGCAGTTTTTTAAGTGCCACACTCTTACCGGGTAACTCCGAAGTTGTGCTGGTCGCGATGCTGTTGTCAGGCGTAAGTCAGCCCTGGTTGTTGGTCTTAATAGCAACAATGGGTAATAGCCTTGGAGGGCTGACTAACGTTATTCTTGGTCGTTTCTTTCCGCTACGTGAAAAATCACGCTGGCAGGAAAAGGCAGCAGGCTGGCTTAAACGCTATGGTGCTGCCACGCTTTTATTAAGCTGGATGCCTGTTATAGGGGATTTGCTGTGTCTGCTGGCAGGGTGGATGCGCATCTCATGGGGACCAGTGCTCTTTTTTTTATGCCTTGGTAAGGCGTTGCGCTATGTCCTCGTGGCACTGGCAACACTCCAGGGCATGACGTGGTGGCACTAATTGTTGGAATGAATAAACGACCTTCAATCGTCAACCATTACAATTATGCTGGATAACTATTATTGACAGGCGGGAGGTCAATTTGATCCCGGACGTATCACAGGCGCTAGCCTGGCTGGAAAAGCACCCTCAGGCCCTGAAGGGTATACAGCGCGGGCTTGAGCGCGAAACACTGCGCGTAAACGCGGATGGCAGTTTAGCAACAACCGGTCACCCCGAGTCGTTAGGCTCTGCGTTGACACATAAATGGATCACGACCGATTTTGCCGAAGCGCTGCTGGAATTTATCACTCCGGTTGATGGTGATATCGATCATATGTTGACGCTAATGCGTGATGTCCACCGCTACACCGCCCGTCAACTGGGTGATGAGCGCATGTGGCCGCTCAGCATGCCTTGCTACATTGAGCAGGGGCAGGATATTGAGCTGGCGCAATACGGCACATCGAATATTGGTCGACTGAAAACGCTGTACCGTGAAGGCTTAAAAAACCGCTACGGCGCGTTGATGCAAACCATCTCCGGGGTGCATTACAACTTCTCGTTGCCGATGGCGTTCTGGCAGGCAAAATGCGGTGAAACGGATAAAGAAGCGATCTCAGCGGGTTATTTCCGCCTGATTCGTAACTACTACCGTTTCGGCTGGGTGATCCCGTATCTGTTCGGCGCTTCGCCAGCGATTTGCTCCTCTTTCCTGCAGGGCAAACCGACCACGCTGCCGTTCGAAAAGACCGACTGCGGCATGTACTATCTGCCGTACGCCACCTCATTACGTCTCAGCGATCTGGGTTATACCAATAAGTCGCAAAGCAATCTCGGTATTACGTTTAACGATTTGCATGAGTATGTGGCAGGATTGAAGCGGGCGATCAAAACCCCGTCGGAAGAGTACGAAACTATCGGGCTCGAAAAAGACGGTAAACGCCTGCAAATTAACAGCAACGTTTTGCAGATTGAAAACGAGCTGTATGCGCCGATTCGCCCGAAACGCGTCACGCGCAGCGGCGAAGCACCGTCAGATGCGCTGGAGCGCGGCGGCATCGAGTATATCGAAGTCCGTTCTCTGGACATCAACCCGTTCTCGCCCATTGGCGTTGACGAGCAGCAGATCCGTTTCCTCGATCTGTTTATGGTCTGGTGTGTCCTGGCGGATGCGCCGGAAATGAGTGCTGACGAGTTATTGTGTACGCGTACCAACTGGAATCGCGTGATCCTGGAAGGACGCAAACCTGGCCTGACATTAGGCATTGGTTGTGAAACGGCACAGTTCCCGCTGGCAAAAGTGGGCAAAGATCTGTTCCGCGATCTCAAACGTGTCGCGCAGACGATGGACAGCCTTTACGGTGGTGAGGAATATCAAAAAGTGTGCGACCAACTGGTCGAGAGCTTTGATAACCCTGAGCTGACGTTCTCGGCACGCATTCTGCGTTCTATGATTGATCAAGGCATTGGTGGCACAGGCCGTACGCTCGCTGCGCAGTACCGTGACATGTTGCAGCAAGAGTCGCTGGAAGTGTTGAGCGAAGAAGATTTCGTTGCAGAACGCGAGGCATCTATTGCACGCCAGCGTGAAGTTGAAGCGGCGGACACTGAATCGTTCGATGCGTTTTTGGCGAAACACGCCTGAAAGAAAAGAAAATGGCCACATAGCTGTGGCCAAAATAACATCTCTGAAATCAGGGATGATGATAACAAATGCGCGTCTTTCATAGAGTCAGACGCGCGGTTGAGCAAAGAGTTCATTTTATTTTTAAAATAATCACTATCGGAGGTGACGTATGCCGTTATTAGATAGCTTCACAGTCGACCATACCCGTATGGAAGCCCCTGCTGTACGTGTGGCAAAAACCATGCATACCCCGAGCGGCGACGCGATCACCGTGTTTGACCTGCGTTTTTGCGTGCCAAATAAAGAAGTGATGCCAGAAAAAGGCATTCACACGCTGGAGCATCTGTTCGCAGGCTTCATGCGCGATCACCTGAACGGTAACGGTGTAGAAATCATCGACATCTCTCCGATGGGCTGCCGTACCGGTTTCTATATGAGCCTGATTGGCACCCCTGAAGAAACGCGCGTGGCGGATGCCTGGAAAGCGGCGATGGCCGACGTGCTGAAAGTCAAAGAGCAGAACCAGATCCCAGAGCTGAACGTCTACCAGTGCGGTACGTATCATATGCACTCGCTGGAAGAAGCGCAGGAAATCGCTCGTCATATTCTCGATCGTGATGTTCGCGTGAACAGTAACGAAGAGCTGGCGCTGCCGAAAGAAACGCTGAAAGAGCTGCACATTTAGTGCGCCATTCCCCTCTCCTCAGGGAGAGGGAAGCCTAACCCATGACCACCACCACAACCTTCTCTTTTACCCAACGCCCTTTGGTTCCTTACGCTCATGATTATCATCATGGTGATAGCGAACCGTACCATCAGCACGATTGTGCCCAGCTACTGCATAGCCTGAGCGGGGTTGTTCGCGTTGATACGGTTGCAGGATGTTGGGTTGTTCCGCCTGGGCGTGGCGTCTGGTTGCCCGCGGGTACGCAGCATGCGCTTCGCATCACCGGCAACGTGGCGGCGCGCACGCTGTTTATCGATCCGCTTGCCCGTGCCGATCTGCCGGCGTCTTGCCAGATCGTGCAGATCTCGCCGTTACTGCGTGAGCTTATTGTCGCCTCGCTCGATCTCCCTGAATCTTATTCACCCGGCAGCCGCGATGAGCGGGTCTACGAACTGATTCTGGATGAAATCCGCACTATGCCTGTCCTGCCGTTTCATCTCCCGGAACCGCAAAGCGAGCCACTGCGACAGCTTTGTCAGCAGATCCGCCAGGAACCCGGATTAGCCTGGAGCAGCGCGCAGGCCGCAAGCCTGACCAGCATGAGTGAACGCACCCTTAACCGCCATTTTCAGCAACAAACCGGGTTAAGCTACGGGGAGTGGACGAGAAGAGCGCGTCTGGTTGAAGCCCTGCTGCGCCTGGCGCAAGGCCAGCCGGTATTACGCGTTGCGCTGGACCTGGGTTACGGCAGCCACAGCGCTTTCACGGCGATGTTTCGCCGGGTGATGGGCATTTCTCCCAGCGATTATTTCAAAGACGTCTAACCGACGGCGTTAAACAGCGCCTGAATTGACGCGCGCGCCACGTCGCTATCAATCCCCACGCCCCACCGACTGGTACCATCCTGGAAAAGACAGCGAATGTACGCCACTGAGCGGCTGTCGCTGCGATCCCCAAGTGAATGCTCGTGATAATCCTTAATCACAAACGGCCTATCCAGCCAGTGGCTGATGCCATTGGCGGCGGCCGACAGTAAACCGTTTCCGTGGCCCTCAAACTGCCGTGTCCCACCATCGGTGACCACCGAGGCGGCCAGGCGCAATTGTCCGTCCTGCAGACTCTCACTGCGATACGTTTGCAGGATAAAGTGCCCAGAAGGCACCAGCCCGTAACGGCTGCGGAAAAGCTGCCAGAGCGCGTTTTGCGTCATCTCTTTCCCCTGGCTGTCGGCCTCCTGCTGCACATGCTGGCTAAAATCTTGCTGCAGCGCACGCGGCAATTTCAGGCCGTGATTCTGCTCAATCAGCCACGCGCTGCCGCTTTTTCCTGACTGGCTGTTCACGCGGATCACCGCTTCGTAGGAGCAGCCAATATCCTGTGGATCGACAGGCAAATAGGGCATCTCCCAGCGATCGTCCGGTTGACGCGCATCGAAGCCTTTTTTAATCGCATCCTGATGTGAACCTGAAAATGCCGTATATGCCAAACGCCCCGCCCACGGATGACGTGGATGCACCGGGAGCTGATTACAGCTTTCCACCACCTCCACGACCTGATTCATATCGCTGAAATCCAGATCCGGGCTGACGCCCTGGGAGTACAAATTCATCGCCAGCGTCACCAGACAGACATTGCCCGTACGCTCGCCGTTGCCAAACAGACAGCCCTCCACGCGATCCGCACCGGCCATCATCGCCAGTTCGGCACAGGCCACGCCCGTACCGCGATCGTTATGTGGGTGCA
Source organism: Lelliottia sp. (assembly GCF_045627565.1). Taxonomy (NCBI): domain Bacteria; kingdom Pseudomonadati; phylum Pseudomonadota; class Gammaproteobacteria; order Enterobacterales; family Enterobacteriaceae; genus Lelliottia; species Lelliottia sp. The sequence goes on from NZ_JAZQNX010000019.1 coordinate 31,465, forward strand.
CGCTAATACACACCTCGCTGCGACGGCTGAAGTGGCGGCAGAAATATTCAATCTGATCGGCATACACATTCGGCGTGTTCACTTCAACGGTCGCGGGCAGGTTGATAATCATCGGGCGCTCGGCGCACGGCTGCCAGATGTCGGCCACGGCCTCACAAATTTCCAGCGCAAACTCTGGCTCGGTGAAGCAGAACGTTTCCGGGGAATACTCGTACTGCCAGCGCGTTTGTGGATTCTCTTCGCAGAGCTGTCGGATCAGGCGCGTGGAACGGGTTGCCAGCGCAATAATCTGGTCTTTATCCATGCCAAAAACCAGGCGACGGAACAGCGGGGCGGTGGCGTTATACAGGTGAACGGTGGCCTTTTTCGCGCCGCGCAACGCTTCAAAGGTGCGAAGAATCAAATCTTCCCGCGCCTGGGTCAAGACCTGAATCGTGACGTCATCGGGAATGCGATTTTCCTCAATCAGCTGGCGAACAAACTGAAAGTCAGTTTGCGATGCGGATGGGAACGCGACTTCAATTTCTTTAAAACCGCAGCCGAGGAGTAAATCCCAGAATTGCAGTTTACGTGCGCTGTCCATCGGTTCGGCGAGCGCCTGATTGCCATCGCGCAAATCGGTGGAAAGCCAGCGCGGAGCATGGGTGATACGTTGCTCAGGCCAGCGACGGTCGGGCAGGGAGATGGCGGGGAAAGGCTGATATTTTTGTGCGGGTTGTTTCAGCATGATGCGCTCCTGTTGTCTTTTCACTATCGTGAAGCGATTTCAGGAGCGCTGCTTTATCAGAACTGACAGATGCTATAGAGAAACGGACAACTTTCTCGTCGGTGGAACCGGTTAGTGCGCACCGCTTCCACCGCCACCCGCGCCGAATGGCGGTTTGGCAAACCATATCAGGCTCAGGAGCAGGATAAATATCCCTGCCGAAATCCAAAAAATCTCGTTCGCGGAGATAATCAGACCCTGATTAGTGATCTGCTGGGCGATCCAGCCGGACGCCTGCTGCTGCGTCATGCCCATTCCTTCGAGCTGGCTGTACATCTGCTGCGCGTTCGGATTGTAGACGTTAACCGATTCCGTTAGCTGGGCGTGGTGCAACGATTCCCGGCTGGTCCACAAGGTGGTGGTAATCGACGTTCCGATTGAGCCTGCCAGCGTTCGGGTAAAGTTCGACAAACTCGAGGCCGCCGCCATACGCTCAGGCGGCAAGCCGGACAGCGTGATGGTGGTCAGTGGCATAAAGAAGCACGCCACGGCAAAGCCCTGTATAAACTGCGGCCACGCGGACGCGCCAAAGTCCATCCCCGGTTCGAACGTGTAGGCACGCCAGTAGAAACAGACGGCATACATTATAAAGCTGAACGTCACCAGCCTGCGCATGTCGAGTTTATGCGCGAAACGACCAATAATCGGCGACAGCAGAACCGGAATCAACCCCACCGGCGCAGACGCCAGACCCGCCCAGGTTGCCGTATAGCCGTATACCTCCTGCAACAGCTGCGGAAGCAGCACAATCGCTCCGAAGTAAAGCATATAGGCGAGACTGATACACAGGCAGCCGATGGTAAAGTTTCGCGACTTAAACAACGACAAATCGACTATCGGGTTATCGTCCGTCAGCTCCCAGACAATCAGGAAGCTTATCGCGACCACCGCCACGACGGTCAATACGATAATCTCTTGCGAGGCAAACCAGTCCAGCTCTTTACCGCGGTCCAGCATGATCTGCAGGCTGCCGATCCCCAGCACCAGCAGTGCCAGCCCCACGCCGTCAATGCGTCGTTGCTCGGTCTTGGTCTCGCGACCACGCAGCGTTTGCAGCGTGAGCAGCACGACGACCGCGCCAATCGGCACGTTAATAAAGAAGATCCAGCCCCAGTGATAGTTATCACTGATAAATCCGCCGAGAATCGGCCCGCAAATCGGGGCGACGATTACCGTCATCGACCACAGCGCCAGCGCGATAGAGCGTTTGGCGGGCGGATAGTTGTTCAGCAGCAAACTTTGCGACAGCGGAATCAACGGCCCCGCCACAATCCCTTGAATGACGCGGAAGAAGATCAGCATCGTCAGGCTGTTGGACATCCCACACGCCCATGAGGCGAGGACGAACAGTACCGTCGACCACATGAACAATCTGACTTCGCCGACGCGTTTTGCCAGCCAGCCGGTGATCGGAATCGAGATCGCATTCGCGACCCCGAACGAGGTGATCACCCAGGTCCCCTGGCTCAGTGACGAGCCAAGGTTACCGGCGATGGTTGGGATCGCCACGTTTGCAATGGTGGAGTCCAGCACCTGCATGAAGGTCGCCAGCGACAGCGCAATGGTCATAATGACCAGTGGCGCGCCTTCCAATGGTTTTTGCGATTTTTGCGGTTGCATAACGCTCACCTTCGGATTAACCGGCGTTCGCTTTCACGATGTCATCGATCAGCTTATTGACGGGATCAAGGCTGATTTCACGGGCATTACTTTCGTAAGCCGGATTAGTACGCACCTGGTTCGCCAGCATTTGGCCGTCACGATTGGTGGTATCAACGGTCACCAGCGTGGACAACCCGATACGCAGCGGATGATCCGTCAGCTGTTTTTGATCCAGTTCGATGCGCACCGGTAAACGCTGGACTACTTTGATCCAGTTGCCGGTCGCATTTTGCGCAGGCAGCAGAGAGAACGCGCTCCCGGTTCCCATATCCAGACCGACCACTTTCCCGGTGTATTCCACGTCATCGCCGTAAATATCACTGACGATAGTCGCCGTCTGGCCGATACGCATATGCGCGAGCTGCGTCTCTTTAAAGTTTGCATCTACCCACAGATTATTGGCCGGAACCACCGCCATCAGCGGCGTAGTCGGGCTAATCTGCGCGCCAGGCTGTACGGAACGTCGTGAGACGTAGCCGGTCATCGGGCTGACGATTTTGGTTCGTTGCAGGGCAAGCCAGGCGTTGCGCACTTCTGTCGCAGCCTGTTTCACCGCTGGTTGGTCTTCCAGGTTGGTGCCCAGAATCATCGCCTGATTCGCGTTGTACTGTTGGATTGCCACGTCAAGCTGTGCCTGTGCGCTGGCCACGGCATCACGCGCGTGCTGCAGCTCTTCGCGACCAATCAGGTTCGCCGTGCCAAGCGGTACGCGACGGTTCAAATCGCTTTGCGCCTGCGCCAGTGCGGTTTTCTGTACGTCGATGCTAGCCTGCAATTGCTTACTGTTAATCATCGACTGACGTGTTTGACGCACGCTGGAGGCCAGCTCGGTCTGCGCCTTTTCAAACGCCTGTTGAGCATCGGTCGGATCGAGCGTAACCAGCACATCGCCTTTTTGCACAAAGTCGGTATTGTCAGCCCAGACTTTCGTCACGCTGCCCGACACCTGGGCCATAATCTGAACCTGGTTCCCTGCCACGTATGCATCATCCGTTTCCTGAATATGACGCAGAACTAAAAACCAATAGATACCATATGCCACAGCAATAATAATAAAGAGCAAGGTCAGCAGCAGAAGGGCACTCTTACGTTTGCCTTTCTTGTTAGCTGGTTGCTGCGGGGGAATATTCTCCGCATTTGCGCTCATTGTTGTTCTCCACGATCTTCTTATTTTCACATCGGCTGAGCCGACCTGTTGTCAGAAAGGCCAGCAGTTTGATGTGCTGGCCTGTCAGTTATTGTTAAACCTGGATGTTTGAGCGTGTCGTCGTGTTAGCTCAGCGCCTCAAGAATGACGCCATCTTCATCCATCTGATCCAGACGGGTGAGGAGCTTACGGGTGATTTGCTCTAGCTGATCGCGCTCGGTAGTGCTCAGCGCCGACCAGAGTTGGTGCAGGCAGTTGTGCTGAGGTGGCAGCACACCGCGCAGGAATTCGTGACCTTTGTCGGTCAATTGTAGATGCAAACAACGGCGGTCGTTGTCGCTTTCACGGCGCTCAATCCAGCCGCGTTTTTCCAGCTCATCGGCGATGCGAGTGGCATTGGTACGCGATGAACCCAGCGCACAGCTCAGTTCGGACGGCTGAATGCTGTGATCTTCCTGAGACTCCAGGGTAATCAACGCCATAAATAACGTCTCGTTAATCCCTTGAGCTTTCAGCATTTTATTGCGATTTTCCAGCAGTTTGCCTTGCATGTGCATGCACAGGCGAGTCAGCAGAATTTCCTGATACGGGAAGTCCTCGTGACGACTGGCGCGAAATTTAAGCATTTGTTCAATGGGGGTAAACGAACTATCCATTTGGGCATGACCTCATTAATTACAGTCGATATAGTAACGACAGTGACAAATAATGTAAATGAATTATTTGTGCGGTTATATCCGCCAAACTTATATCACTGTCAGCAAGTGCCGGGTGAATCCGTGACCCGGTGAGCACAGAAACGGAAGGGCAAACGCCCACGAAAGACGGGGTCGGGCGATAAGAAACAGCATGAGGTTTCAAACGGATAGGATGTAATATCAACCTGGAGGAGCTGGGAGCAGCCTGTAGGTCTGAACTGTTCATGCGGTAATCTAATATGTCACCCATATTAAAATTTCTGGGATAAATGATTACGTTAACCTTAACAGACTGCAGGGCTCCTTAACACCCTAAGAAGCCCAAACCGATGTAAAGCTTAGTTAATTGCTTCCTGGAGGTGATATCCGCGCCACCAGATGAGTAAGTTGATGACGGCAACGAGTGTTCCCGCCAGACACACACCTGTCCAGCCAGCGTGTTGCCACGCCGATGCAGAAATCAGAGACCCCGCTGCGCCACCGATGAAGTAGCTGGTCATGTAACCGGCCGTCAGGCGGTTACGCGCCTCGGGTTGCAGGCGATAGATAACCGTCTGGTTGGTGATATGCACGCCCTGAACCGTCAGGTCGAGTACCAGAATCCCAACAATCAGCGCCATCACTGAAAAATGGCCGTACCAGATAGCCGCCCACGAGAGCAGCAGCAGAATCAGCCCTGCAGTGGTAGTCAGGTGCGATTTGCCTTTATCCGCCAGCCCACCGGCAGGACGTGCGCCTAACGCGCCCGCCGCGCCCGCCAGACCAAACAGGCCAATCATGCCTTCGGAATAGTTAAACGGCGGCGAGGCCAGCAGGAACGCCATCGACGTCCACAAAATGCTGAAGTTGGCGAAGGTGAAACAACCAAGCAACGCGCGGGTCCGCAGCAGTTTATCTTGTGTGAATAAGCTGAACACGGACCCAAGCAGCTGCGGATAATTCAGATGATTTTCCTGCTTCACTTTTGGCAATCCGCGCCACAGCGCCAGGGCCATGATCACCATAAGCACCGATGCCACCCAGTAAACGGTGCGCCAGCCGCCGAGGCTTGCCAGCAATCCCGCTACCGTTCGCGCCAGTAAAATCCCGAGCAATAAACCGCTCATGATGGTCCCGACCACTTTGCCGCGTTTATCAGGCGCTGCCAGCGTGGCCGCCAGAGGCACCAGAATTTGTGCGACAACCGAGAACAACCCCGTGAGCGCGGTGCCGATAATCATCATCGTGAGCGACTGGCTGGATGCGGTGATCAGCATGCCGCCAGCGGCCAGCAGCGTCATGGAGACAATCAGCCTGCGGCGTTCAAACATATCGCCTAGCGGCACCAGGAACAGCAAACCGGCGGCGTAGCCCAGCTGTGCAGCGGTCACAATAAATCCCGCGGAGCTGGCTGAGAGGGAAAAGGCGCGCGCGATGGTGTCCAGCAGTGGCTGCGCGTAATAGTTACTGGCGACCGCCAGGCCTGTTGCCACAGACATTAAAAGGATCAGTGCCGGGCTAAGCCCTTGAGTTGTTTTTGTCATGAGATTCAGGAATCGTGAGTTAAGTGATTATTTTTCCAGAAACCAATCATAACGGATGATGATGAATGTTGGGGAATTGTTGCGTGGTGGATTGTGCGGTTTTGGTCTATGGCCTGATTACGGACTTTTATTGTGGGGTGAGGGTCGTTGTGCCTTTATTTATCAGGAGAAAATGTATTTGAGGAAATACAGAAACAAAAGGCGATGGCCCCCTTAACACGTTCACCGGTTCTGGTGTAACAAAGAGGCCGAGAACGAAAGGTGAACGGAACGAACCTCCGAGCCGCCTGTTCCCCCTCACCCCAGCCCTCTCCCCAGGAGGAGAGGGCGTTGTCCGTGCGGACATACCAAGGGCGAGTGGAAAAAGACTATTTCTGAGCGGCCAGCGCCTCTTTCACCCAGCCATCAAACTGCTGCTGGTGGGCTTTGATCCAGCCGTCAACGTGACCCTGAATATTTGCATCGGACGATTTGCCTTCATGCATCATCGCGTTCTGCGCGTTGATATCCGCCAGTGGCAGTTTCATCACCGAGAACAGTTTCGCCGCCGCCGGGTTTTTCTCCGCCCAGGCTTTGTTCGCCACGATATGCATCGTATTCACCGGGAAGCCATAGTTCATGCCGTTCGGCAGCTTGGTGTCGATATCTTTTTGCTCGCCTGGCAGAGAGGAGAACGGCACCTGCAGCCACACCACATCTTTACCCGGCTTCAACACATCGCTCACCCAGTACGGAGTCCAGGTGTAATAGATAACCGGTTTGCCTTCTTTAAAGCGCGCGATAGTATCCGCCATCATCGCCGAGTAATTCCCGTGGCTCACGTCAACGGTCTTCTCAAGATCGAACGCTTTGTTCTGATGGTTAATCACCGCTTCACAACCCCAGCCTGGGGAGCAGCCCATCATGTCGGCTTTACCGTCACCGTTGGTGTCGAACAGTTTGGCTATCTTAGGATCTTTCAACTGCTCAATATTGGTGATGTGGTATTTCTCGGCGGTTTTCTTGTCGATCAAATAGCCCTGCGCCGCACCGGTCACAAATGTCCCTTCGCGATAGAATTTTTTACTCCCGCCCGCAGCAGCGTACATATCATCATGCAGCGGCTTCCAGTTAACGGCGGTGAACGTGGCGTCGCCAGAGGCGATCGAGGTATAGCCCACGTTGTAATCTACTTCACTTGGCTTATTGACCGTATAGCCCAGTTTTTCCAGCGCGCGGCTGACGATCATAGTCTGGAACGTCTCTTCTGAAATGGTGCTCTGAACCGGTTGAACGGTAATGCCTTTGCCCGGGAGATCAGCCGCAAATGTGCTGGTTGAGACAAGGGTGGCAAACGCTGTGGCAAAAAGTACGTTATGTCGCATCGTTGTTCCTTATTACACTTCATTATTCAGGCCGCTTCTTTGTTGGCTGCACTCATTCACCCCAGTTACGTACGACCTGTACGCTCCCGGGGATTCATTCGTTTGCCGCCGCGATGCAGCCTGCATAATTTTGCGTAAAGTTCATGAGTTGAAGACCCGGTGGCAATATGCCATCGGGTGCTGACAGGATTACTTCGTGAATGGACGGCTTAGCAGACCGACAGGACCGGTTTGATACCAGCGACGGTTACCGCGACTGCGTGAATCGCGACCGACAGCCTGGGTCAGGCGGTCAAGAATGATGGCGAGGATCACGATCCCCACGCCGCCCACGGTCGCCAGACCCATGTCGAGACGGCCAATACCGCGCAGTACCATCTGGCCAAGCCCGCCAACGGCGATCATCGAGGCGATCACTACCATGGAGAGGGCGAGCATCAGCGTCTGATTAACTCCCGCCATAATGGTGGGCATGGCCAGCGGTAGCTGGACTTTGAACAGCATCTGTCGCGGGCTTGCGCCGAACGAACGCGAAGCTTCAATCAAATCGGCTGGCACCTGGTTAATACCCAAAATCGTCAGGCGAATAATCGGCGGCAGGGCGAAGATAATGGTCACCACGACCCCCGGCACGTTACCGATACCGAACAGCATGACAATCGGCACCAGATAGACAAACGCCGGTGTGGTCTGCATCGCATCAAGCAGTGGCCGGATGATTTTGGCGGCCCTCGGACTGCGCGCCAGCCAAATCCCCATCGGTAAACCGATGATGATGCAGAAGAACAGGGCGGTAAGCACCAGCGCCAGCGTAACCATGGCCTGCGACCACGCGCCGATAGCGCCAATCGCAATCAGTGAGATCAGCGTGGCGATCCCCATTCCTGCGCGACCGAACTGCCAGGCGATCAGGGCGAACAGCATGATTGCCACTGGCGCAGGCATGCCCAGCAACATTTGCTGGAAGCCGTTCAGGATGTAATCCACCGGCACGCGAATGCCCTGGAACACCGGACGGAAGTGCGTCACCACCCAGTCGATCCCTTCCGTCACCCAGCTGTCAAGCGGGATCAGCGTTTTATGGAACGGGTCCATAATATTGAAATGTTCCGGCGCAGGCGCTGGCGCACTGTTCAGCCAGTCTGCTGAGCTGCCGCCATCGGTAGGCGCGGGCGTCGAAGAACCCCACGCATCTGCCGATTGTGCTGCGTTATCTGCGGATTCTGTGGTTCCCCACGGGTTTGATTGATCAGCCATTGTTTGCCCCCTCGCGATCTAAAGCCTGCAGCAACATCCGTTTTGAGATGATGCCGACGTATTGTTGTTCTTCTCCGATAACCGGTACGGCGCACGGCGCCTGACCCACATGAGAGAGCAACTCGCTGAGCGGTGTTTCGGCGTCCACGGCAAGTGGAGCGTCAATTAACGCCGCATCGATTCCCAGATTTTCGCTTAACGCGCTTTTCAGTGAATCGATGGAGACAATGCCAACATATTTATTACCGCGTTCAATCACATAGCCGTATTCACGGTCTTCATCCTGCAGCAGCTTCAGCGCCGATCGCGGGCCAAAACCAGGCGTACGACGAATAATGCCGTTCAGCGCACGGCGGGCAATATCTTTGGCGCTAAAGACCTGGCTAATATCTACGCCACGGAAGAAGGTCCGCACATAATCATTTGCCGGATTATTCAGAATTTCGTCCGGGGTGCCGACCTGAACCACTTCGCCATTTTGCATAATGGCAATACGGTCGCCAATTCGCATGGCTTCATCCAGATCGTGGGAAATAAACACCACGGTGCGCTGATGTTTTGCCTGGAGTTTTACCAGTTCATCCTGCATCTCGGTACGAATTAAAGGATCGAGCGCCGAGAAGGCTTCATCCATTAATAAGATATCGGGGTTAATCGCTAATGCGCGGGCCAAACCCACACGCTGGCGCATACCGCCCGAGAGTTCATCCGGATAGCCATGAGCGTAATTTTCAAGCCCAACCTGACGCAATGCATCCAGCGCTTTTTCCTGGCGCTCAGCCGCAGGGATTCCCGCTAATTCCATACCGAAGGCGGTATTATCCAATACCGTCATATGTGGCATTAGCGCGAATGACTGGAAGACCATTGCAATCTTTTTCCTGCGCACTTCGCGCAGCTCAGCATCGGATATTTTTGCGATATCCACGCCGTCAATCAGCACCTGTCCACGAGTGGGTTCAATCAGGCGATTGAGAAGGCGTACCATGGTGGATTTACCCGAACCGGATAATCCCATGATGACGAAAATCTCGCCTTCTTCAATGGCCAGACTGGCGTCTTTAACGCCAAGCGAAAGCCCTGTTTTCTCCAGGATTAATTCTTTTGAAAGTCCTTTTTCAATATATTTGAAGGCTCGCTGCGGATTATCGCCAAATACTTTATACAGATTTTTAACTTCTAATTTAATTGCCATGCAATAGAGTCTGTCCTGTTATTTATCTATGTCGATATCATTACCAGTGGAAATAATTAGCCGTCATTACCCTAACATACTCAGAATCTGAGACAACCCTTGCCAGGCTTGAGGTCTGAATTTTGCAACAAGCGAAACGGCTGAATTTCCCATGAGATAAGGGCTGAGCGCTGGTCGAATTTTTCTGATATTTTTGTCAATCCACAGGAGAATTCCACCTGAATCGGAATGATTCAGGTGAATATGAAGCCAGGATGACAGTGTAGATGATGGGGAAATATAAGTCGGAGATTTTAGGATTTATATTAAATTAATGAGCGCTATATTTTGTCTCAAAAATCCCAATCTGCATCTTCGGTTTCCACCGCTTTTCCCATCACATAAGACGAACCTGAGCCGGAGAAGAAATCATGATTTTCGTCGGCATTTGGAGAGAGGGCAGCCAGAATCGCCGGGTTCACGTCGGCCATTTCCGGTGGGAACAGCGCTTCATAGCCGAGGTTCATTAGCGCTTTGTTGGCGTTGTAGCACAGGAACGCTTTCACATCCGTTTCCCAGCCTGTTCCGGCGTACAACTCTTCGGTATAACTCAGCTCGTTATCGTACAAATCCATCAGCAAATCGAGTGCAAATCCTTTCAGTTCTTCCCGTTTTGCTTCACTGATTTTCTCCAGCCCTTTCTGATATTTATAGCCAATGTAATAGCCATGTACCGCTTCATCCCGAATGATCAGGCGAATCAGATCGGCGGTGTTGGTGAGCTTGCCGCGACTCGACCAGTACATCGGCAGCCAAAAACCAGAATAAAAGAGGAAAGATTCCAGGAACACGCTGGCAATTTTCTTCTTTAAAGGGTCATCGGCGTGATAATACTCCAGCACCAGCTGGGCTTTACGTTGTAGCGAGGCTGACGCTTCGCTCCAGGAATAGGCGGCATCCACATCTTTGGTCTGGCACAACGTCGAGAAAATCGAGCTGTACGACCGGGCATGCACCGCTTCCATAAAGCTGATATTCGACATCACCGCTTCTTCATGTGGCGTGAGCGAATCGCCCATCAGCGCGGGCGCACCCACACTATTTTGAATGGTGTCCAACAGCGTCAGGCCCGTGAACACGCGGATCGTCAGCTGCTGCTCGGCGTGGCTCAGCGTTTGCCAGGCCGGGATATCGTTCGACAGCGGCACTTTTTCAGGTAGCCAGAAGTTGCTGGTTAGACGGTTCCAGACCTCCAGGTCTTTATCGTCCTGAATCTTGTTCCAGTTGATGGCACTTACGCGTGACAGTTTCATCCTTTCTCCTTACAGCGCGCAGGACACGCAGCCTTCGATTTCGGTGCCTTCCAGCGCAAGCTGGCGCAGGCGAATGTAGTACAGCGTCTTAATGCCCTTTTTCCAGGCATAAATCTGCGCCTTGTTGATGTCGCGCGTGGTGGCGGTGTCGGGGAAAAAGAGGGTTAATGACAGCCCCTGATCGACATGCTTCGTGGCCTCGGCGTAGGTATCAATAATTTTCTCCGGCCCGATTTCGTAGGCATCCTGATACAGCGCCAGGTTTTCGTTGGTCATAAACGGAGCGGGATAGTAAACGCGCCCGGTTTTGCCTTCTTTGCGAATTTCAATTTTCGAGACAATCGGGTGAATGCTCGACGTCGCGTGGTTGATATACGAGATCGATCCGGTCGGCGGCACCGCCTGCAGATTCTGGTTATAGATGCCGAACGTCATCACGTCGTCACGCAGCTGCTGCCACATCTCTTGCGTGGGTAACGTGACGCCTGCGCGGGCAAACAGCGCACGCACTTTCTCGGTTTTCGGCTGCCAGCTGTTTTCCAGATACTGATTAAAATACTCACCGCTGGCGTAACGGGATTTTTCAAACCCGTCGAAGCGCTGGTTGCGCTCGCGAGCCAGCATCATCGAAGTATTCAGCGCATGCCAGGTGATGGTATAGAAATAGAGGTTGGTGAAATCCAGCCCCTCCGGGCTGCCGTAGGCAATCCCCTCGCGGGCCAGATAGCCGTGCAGATTCATCTGCCCAAGCCCAATGGCGTGTGAAGCCGCATTTCCCGTTTCAATCGACGGCACGCTGCGGATATGACTCATGTCCGATACCGCCGTCAGCCCGCGGATTGCCGTTTCGACGGTACGGCCAAAATCGGGTGAATCCATGGTATGGGCAATATTCAGCGAGCCCAGATTGCAGGAGATATCTTTGCCGGTGTGCGCGTAATCCAGATTCTCGTCGTAGGTCGACGCGCTATTAACCTGCAAAATCTCTGAGCACAGGTTGCTCATATTGATGCGCCCGGCGACGGGGTTTGCGCGATTCACCGTGTCTTCATACATGATGTACGGATAGCCAGACTCAAACTGGATCTCGGCAAGCGTCTGGAAGAAATCACGGGCATTGATGAATTTTTTGCGCACGCGATCGTCGGCCACCAGTTCATCGTACAGTTCACTGATCGCCACATCACCAAAGGGTTTGCCGTAAATACGTTCGATATCGTAGGGCGAAAACAGCGCCATCTCGGCGTTTTCTTTCGCTAACTGGAAGGTGATATCCGGGATCACCACGCCCAGGGAAAGGGTTTTGATACGAATTTTTTCATCGGCGTTTTCACGCTTGGTATCCAGAAAACGCAGAATATCCCGGTGATGCGCATGCAGATAAACCGCGCCTGCGCCCTGGCGTGCTCCCAGCTGATTGGCATAGGAAAACGCATCTTCCAGCATTTTCATCACCGGGATAACGCCCGACGACTGGTTCTCGATGCGCTTAATCGGCGCACCGGATTCACGCAAATTGGAAAGCAGAAACGCAACGCCGCCACCGCGTTTTGATAATTGCAGGGCAGAGTTCACCGCACGGCCAATCGACTCCATATTGTCTTCGATTCGCAACAGGAAACAGGACACCAGCTCGCCGCGCTGCGCTTTGCCGCAGTTCAGGAACGTCGGTGTGGCAGGCTGAAAACGCGCGGAAAGCATTTCGTCCATCAGCTGCTCTGCCAGGTTTTCATCCCCTTGCGCCAGCGTCAGCGCCACCATACACACGCGGTCTTCAAAGCTTTCGAGGTAGCGCTTACCGTCGAAGGTTTTGAGCGTGTAACTGGTGTAGTACTTCCATGCGCCCAGGAACGTCTGGAAACGAAAACCGCTGGCGTGGGCGCGTTCAAACAGATTCAGTACAAAGGGACGATCGTAGCGAGTGAGCACACGCTCTTCGTAATACCCTTCGCTCACCAGATAGTCGAGACGCGCGTCCTGGCTGGCAAACGGTACGCTGTTGGGGCGGACGTGGGCGGCAAAAAAGGCGTCCACCGCCTCGGCATCTTTCCCGAACTGAATATGCCCCTTGCGATCGTAGAGGTTAAGCATGGCATTCAGCGCGTGGTAATCCGTTGATCCCTGCATTACGCGTTCTGCGGTTGTCGTTGCCAAAATTCGTTCACTCCTTTACGCACGTTTTCGACGTCCTGCTGCGTCCCCATCAGTTCAAAACGATAGAGATACGGCACGCCACATTTTTGAGAAATCAGGTCCCCGGCACGACAGAAGGCGTCGCCGAAGTTGCGATTGCCTGCCGCGATAACGCCGCGAATCAGCGCCCGGTTATCGGGATCGTTGAGAAAACGGATGACCTGACGCGGCACCGCGCCCGCCGTTCCGCCACCGCCATAGCTGGGGACCACCAGAATATAAGGTTCGTCTACCTGAATACGTTCGCGTTCGTTAAGCGGAATGCGCACGGCGGGCAGCCCGACACGCTCGATAAAGCGGAGCGTATTTTCCGAACTGCTGGAGAAGTAGACGAGCACACTCATGCGCTGGCGGCTTGGGTTTGCAGGCGGTTAATCATGTCCGGGCGAAAGCCTGACCAGCTGGTTTCGCCAGCGATCACCACTGGCAATTGGCGAAAACCTTGCTCGCGAAGCGTGTCGGCGGCCTCGGGGACTAAATCCACATTCACCATCTCAAACTCAACGCCGCGGCTTTCCATCGCCCGCTTGGTCGCGTGGCACTGAACACAGTCGTTACGAGTGTAAATAGTAATGCTCATGATTCGTATTTCCATCCAGAGTGAGGGAACGGCGCGATTGAACGCGTCAGGTTGTGTGTATCTCGTTAAAGGAGATACTAGATGTAGTTGATGTAAGTTTCAACCACACAAGATATGGGAAATTTGAATTGATTGCGCAGCAATGGTGAGCACAGCGGTGCAGGGCAGATGACAGGGGAGTTGTGGCGATTTTGTTGGCATAAAAATAAAAACCCCCGCTCGCGAGGGCGAACGAGGGTTCATTAATAATACCAGCGCGGAATTATTTACGTAGCGTCAGTAACGCGCCGATAAAAATCCCGACGGCGGCGACAGTACCAATCGCACACACCGGTTTTTCACGAACGAACGTACTTGCACATCCGATGGCATCGCACGCGGCTTGCGAAGTGCGAGAGCGGCCATTCATGCGCGCACGGGTTTCACGTAGCAAAGACTGAGCCTTACGTCTGGCGACATCCGCCTCGTCCTTTGCATCTGAGCCCCAGGATTTTAAAACATCTTCCAGCGTGTCAGCTAATTGGCTGACATCATTACGAATATCCTGAGCGTCGTCATTAATATCGTTTCGGTTCGGTCTGTTAAACATACGATCCTCCATAATTTGTGTTCACATTCAGTTTAGCCCATGATTTTAATATCTGAAGCGAGTCGTGACGAATCTCGCCGTTTATGGATTTATCTGAAAGCGCTACGAATGCGGATTAATGTAAGGTTGCCCGGCAGTAAAAGATAACGAGGATAAAATATGTATTTACGACCCGATGAGGTGGCGCGCGTTCTTGAAAAAGCGGGTTTCATCATGGATGTAGTCACACAAAAAACATACGGTTATCGCCGTGGCGATAATTATGTCTATGTTAATCGCGAGGCTCGAATGGGTCGCATGGCGCTGATTATTCACCCGACCCTAAAAGACAGAAGTTTGTCATTTGCTGAGCCAGCCTCGGATATCAAAACCTGCGATCATTATCAGGAATTCCCCCTGTATTTAGCGGGTGAAAGACATGAGCATTACGGTATTCCGCACGGTTTTAGCTCCCGCATGGCGCTGGAGCGATTTCTGCAAGGATTGTTTGGCGAAGCGCAATAATCACGCGACTGGCAGTAGCCAGTCGCAGTCGATCACGCTTTAGACGTTGTGTACTGACTCACCTTGAACAAGCGGCGACAGTAGTCAAGGAAGTAGCCGTAGGCCGCGCCCATCATCATTGACACCACAATATTCGAACTGACGGCAGCGGCAATCTGATGCCAGTCAGCACCGACTGTAAGCAAAATCGCGACATAAACCGGTGACTGAAATGTCACATACGCCAGCACGTCTGCCAGGTTTTTCATCCAGCCAGAAGGACTGGTTCTGCGCGCGATGCGCATGATCGCATCACGGTAAAAACCATACGGCCATGCAATAAGGATATTGACCGGAATGGCCACAAGCCTGGAAGAAAGCGACTGCTCAAAAGACATTCCGGAGAGGAATATCTCGATCAGCATGTTCACTACGGAACAGTAGACAACCATCGCGAAAGTGTCTGCAACTGCATGGCGCAGGCGAGACTGCGGTGAGAACATGTCCAAACTCCTTGAGAAGAACACAGTACAGAGATTATACCCGCGGCGTATGGTGCTTTAGGTTGTTTTGTTTGATGTGTATAGAGTATATCTCTGCCTGTTAACGCACAATGAGTGATTAATTTTTATTAAACGGCGTTTTTCCCATAAAATTCTCTAAAAAAGTCTGCTTTTTCATCGCGGTGGTGATTTCTGTTTTGTGGTTATTAATAGTGATAATTATCAATTAGTTAGTTTTGTGTCTGTTAAGGGCGAGCAAACCTTCAGCGTTCAATTAGCAGGCTGTTCTTTCTACCGTTCAAAAAATGCGCTATTTGTGATGAATGTTCTTTTTGTACAGGAAAAGCAGTCAAAAACTCTGTGAGCTCTATGGGGGTTCTATGCGGATAAGGTGACTGATTAGTCAGTTGCCAGGGTTGGGAGGCAGTACGGCTGTTCAAAATAGCGGAGTTATAATTTTAAAAAATTGTGTGATGAATAAAATGAAAAAGCATTAAATGATGAAAATAAAAAGTAACAATATTTAAATAACTATTTTTTGAATATCCTTAATAATTGTCTGGGAGGAATGAAACTGGATATTCAAAGTAAAGTGGATTACCATGTTGTCCTATTGCTCATTGAATCAACTCATAAAAGGTCTTCAGTAATATGTCCTCAATGTTACAAAATCTTAATAATATCCGTACCCTTCGCGCAATGGCGCGTGACTTCTCAATTGACGTGCTCGAAGAAATGCTGGAGAAATTCCGCATTGTTACGGAAGAAAAACGTAATGAGCAAAACGAAATGCAACAGCAGCAGGCTGAGCAGCAGCAGAAAATTAATGCGCTGCTTGAGCTGATGAAAGCCGACGGTATTTCTCCAGAAGACTTACTGGGTAAAGAAGTGTTAAAAGGCGCAAGCCAGCAGCAGAAACGTCAGGCACGTGAAGCGAAATATCGTTTTACGGACGTGAATGGCGAAGAAAAAACCTGGACAGGTCAGGGTCGTACGCCGAAAGCGATTGCAACTGCACTGGCGAACGGCAAATCACTGGAAGATTTCTTAATCTAATCGTGATGTATTGCAGGGCGGTTTTTCACCGCCCTGAAGTATTAGCAAACGCCGAAATCGCCGTCTTCTTTATACAGCGTCACATCCGCCGCCTTCAACGTGTACTTCTCTCCCTGCTCCTGACTCGCCTGAACAGCGATAATTTGATCGTCATGCACTTCAACGATTTTCAGTTTCGGGCCGCCCATACGCGGTTGCACAAGATCGCCAACAGAAAACATAACATCCTCCTCGTTTAGTGACCTTTACCTTAGCCCACGTGTCAGGCTCGGTACAGGGGTAACGCCGGTTTACCCCTTAATCGCCAGTCTCTATCAGTGTAAAGAGGGTAAAGGAGGGTAAAAGCGCAGCTGCGGGGTGGCGGAACACGCTAAACTCGCTACGCTTAGAGATAAATCTCTTTTTTAACAATTACCTGCTTAGTTTGTATGGAGAATGTATGGGTTTCTGGCGTGTTGTTTTAACGATTATTTTACCGCCGCTTGGCGTGCTGCTTGGCAAAGGTTTTGGTTGGGCATTCCTGCTTAATATCGTCCTGACCCTGTTGGGGTATATCCCAGGATTGATTCACGCTTTCTGGGTGCAAACCCGCAATTAGATTTTACGTTCGCCAGAGTAAATCGCTATAGATTCCGGTCAGCACTCCCTGCGGGGCAAACTGCTGTTTGATCCAGCGGGTGACCTGACCGGTCGCCGCATGCTGCGTTGCCAGCAACATACGCGAATCCTGACGCGGATTGTTAATCCGACGCGTAACCAGCAGCCCATCTTCCATCGCTTCTCGCGCCATATGTTCAGGCAAAAAACCAATCCCATCGCCCAGGATCTGACACTGACATTTGGTGTTAAAGTCCGGGACCAGAATCGCCTCCTGCCCGTGTAACAACCATCCTACTTTTTTATTGATGGTATGCGCCGTATCTTCGACCATGATGTTCGGATACAGCCGGAGCTGGCTTTCGGCGATGGGTTCGGGCGCAAATGCGAGCGGATGCTGAGGGGAAATCGCAAACACCCAACGAATCGCCCCAATTTCGGTGTAATCAATGCCTCCGCCATCCAGCAGCGTATCCGGCGCACCAATCGCAATATTTGCCTGATTATTAATAATGGAATCCCAGACGCCGTTATACACCTCGGTTGTCACCGTAATCTGACAGGTAGGAAACTGCTTTTTTAGCACCTGGAGCAGCCTGGCCGTATGGCGCGGGGTATATAAAAGCTGGTTGATACAAATACGCACCCGCGCTTCAATTCCCTGAGAAATCGTATCTATCCCGCGCTTAATGGCGTGGAAGTCATTCAGCAGATCGGTCGCTTTGCGATAAAAGTAAAAGCCGGATTCGGTCAGTTCAATGCTGCGCGTATTGCGCACAAACAGCACCACATCCAGCCCTGTCTCCATGCGCTTGATGGTGTAGCTAATCGCCGACGTGGTCACGCCCAACTCTTCAGCCGCTTTGCTGAAACTGCCAAACCGCGCAGCGGTGGTGAATGCCAGCAGGTTTTCTTCCGTAAAAATCGAATTCATCGCCTGCGCGCTCCGCTTAATGGGCAAATGGGATTATTGAATCTATTTGTAATCTGCGTTAACGGCAATCAGTTTTGAACAAAATTTAACACTGCAGTCACAACTGATTTGAACAGAATCACACTTCTGTGATTTTGTTTCAGCCCACGGCTGGCAAGGGGTCTTGAGCCATAAGCAGAATGCCGCTTTGCAGGTGAAAAGCGGGCTAACGATAAGAAAAACATTGCTCAGACGCACGTTTTGACTCCATTGTTAATTTTAATTCAACAATCCCTGACCTTATGATGAATGATATTTAAGCGGATTCTTTTATGCATGCGCTGTTGCTATTCTCAGACCATCAGAAATGAAAACATCGGAGTCTTAATATGTCTGCAAATGAACTCGTTACTGAATTTCTGCTGGCTGCAGAACAGGGCAATGCCAATGCGCTTCAGGCCTGTCTGGATAAAGGCGTGGATATCAACGCTACGAATCGTCAGAAAAGAACCGCCGTTATTATTGCCAGTCTGCATAAACATTATTCTTGCGTTGAACTGCTTATTTCCGCAGGCGCGGATATCGATAAGCAAGATCAAACCTGTTTTAACCCGTTCCTGATTAGCTGCCTGACTAACGACGTAACCCTGCTGCGCATCGTGCTGCCAGCCAACCCGGATCTCGACCGTTTGACGCGTTTCGGCGGTGTGGGCATCACTCCGGCTAGTGAAAAAGGGCACGTTGAAATCGTGCGCGAGCTGCTGACCCACACGGATATCAACGTTAACCACACTAATTTTGTTGGCTGGACGCCGCTGCTGGAGGCCATCGTATTAAACGACGGTGGGGCAAAACAGCAGGAGATCGTCAAGCTGCTGCTCGACCACGGCGCGAATCCGCATATGACGGATAAATACGGTAAATCACCTCTCGAACTGGCGCGCGAAAAAGGCTATCACCCGATTGCAGATCTGCTGTTAGCCGCCGGCGCGTAATTCATTCGGCAAGTCTTATCGGGCTTGCCTGCACTAAAAAATATCACTTTCACATCATGCCTTAAACATGATGACGGCCCCCTTTTGCCCGCATTCGGGAGGAAATAATGCCTACCAAAATCGTTATAAAAAAGAATACCTATTTTGATTCAGTCTCGCTGATGTCGGTCTCGACCAAAGCCAATAAATTGCCCGGCGTTGAACAGGCATTTATCGCGATGGCGACCGAAATGAATAAAGGCGTCTTAAAAAACCTCGGGCTACTAACGCCGGAATTGCAGGACGCTAAAAATGGCGACCTGATGATCGTGATTAAAGGCGAATCGGCGGATGACGAAACGCTGGCCGCCATCGAGGGGTTATTTACCCGCAAAGAGAGCTCGGGCTCACACGAATCGCGTTACGCCACGCTCGCCAGCGCCAAAACTCACCGTCCGGAAAGCAATCTGGCGGTCATTTCCGTCAACGGACTCTTTGCCGCCCGCGAAGCGCGTCAGGCGCTGGAAAACGGTCTCAACGTGATGCTCTTTTCCGATAACGTCAGTCTGGACGACGAGCTGGCGCTCAAGCAGCTGGCGCACGACAAAGGGTTGCTGATGATGGGACCGGACTGCGGCACCGCCATCATTAACGGTGCAGCGCTGTGCTTTGGCAACGCGGTTCGCCGTGGTCCGATTGGCATCGTGGGGGCATCTGGCACCGGTAGCCAGGAATTGAGCGCGCGCATTCATGAATTTGGCGGCGGGATTTCTCAGTTGATTGGCACGGGCGGGCGCGATCTCAGCGAGAAAATCGGCGGTCTGATGATGCTCGACGCCATCAACATGCTCGAAGCCGACGACGCCACCCAGGTCATTACGCTTATCTCCAAACCGCCAGCGCCCTCGGTTGCTGAAAAAGTGCTGGCCCGCGCCCGTGCCTGCCGCAAGCCGGTGGTAGTCTGTTTCCTCGGTCGCAATGCACCGCCTGCCGATGAAGACGGCCTGCAGTTTGCACGCGGCACAAAAGAGGCAGCACTCAAAGCGGTCCTGCTGACCGGCATCAAAAAAGAGTCGCTGGATCTGCACCCGCTCAACTGGCCGCTGATTGAAGAGGTGCGCGCCCGCCTGACGCCGCAGCAAAAATACATTCGCGGCCTGTTCTGCGGCGGCACGCTGTGCGACGAAGCAATGTTCGCCGCGCTGGAGAAATTCGACGACGTCTACAGCAACATTCAACCCGATCCGACGAAACGCTTAATCGATGTGAACGTCAGTAAAGCCCACACCTTCCTCGATTTCGGTGATGACGATTTCACCAACGGCAAGCCGCACCCGATGATCGACCCGACCAACCGCATCAGCCGCCTGTTACAGGAAGCGCGCGACCCGGAAGTGGGCGTCATCGTGATGGATTTTGTACTCGGTTTCGGCTCGCATGAAGACCCGGTCGGCGTGATGCTCGACGCGATCAAAGAGGCGCAGGCGATAGCCAAGGCCGACAACCGCCCGCTGGAAATCCTGGGCTACGTGCTGGGCACCGATCTCGATACGCCAGCGCTTTCGCAGCAGTGTCAGTTGCTCACCGACGCGGGCGTTATCTGGGCGAGCAGCAGCACCAATACGGGATTACTGGCGCGTGAATTTGTCTGCAAAGGGGAGAAAGCCTAATGAAAACCTTATTCAACCAGCCATTGAACGTCATTAACGTCGGGATCGCCCTATTCAGCGACGACCTGAAAAAGCAGCACGTTCCCGTCACGCAGCTCGACTGGACCCCGCCGGGGCAGGGCAATATGCAGGTGGTGGAAGCGCTGGATCAGCTGGCGAATGCCCCGCTGTCCGACAAAATCGCTGCCGCAAATAAAATCGCACTGGAGCGCATTATTCAGTCTCATCCGGTGCTGGTGGGCTTTGATCAGGCCATCAACGTGGTGCCTGGCATGACGCGCACCACCATTCTGCACGCTGGCCCACCGGTGGCGTGGGAAAATATGTGCGGCGCGATGAAAGGTGCGGTGACGGGCGCGCTGGTGTTTGAAGGGCTGGCGAGCAATCTGGACGAGGCCGACACGCTGGCCGCATCGGGAAAAATCACCTTCTCGCCGTGCCACGAGCACGACTGCGTCGGGTCGATGGCGGGCGTCACATCAGCCTCGATGTTTATGCATATCGTCGAAAACAAAACCTACGGCAACCGCGCGTTTACCAATCTCAGCGAGCAGATGGCGAAAATCCTGCGTATGGGAGCCAACGACCAGAGCGTGATCGACCGTCTGATCTGGATGCGTGACGTGCTCGGCCCGATGCTGCGCGACGCGATGAAGATTATCGGCGAAATCGATCTGCGGTTGATGCTGGCGCAGGCGCTGCACATGGGCGACGAGTGCCATAACCGCAATAACGCAGGCACCACGCTGCTGATTCAGGCGCTGACGCCGGGGCTGATTCAGGCGGGCTATCCGGTTGAGCAGCAGCGCCAGGTGTTTGAGTTTGTCGCCAGCAGCGACTACTTCTCCGGCCCAACGTGGATGGCGATGTGCAAAGCCGCGCTGGATGCCGCCCACGGCGTTGAATACAGCACTGTGGTCACCACCATGGCGCGCAATGGTTACGAATTCGGCCTGCGCATTTCCGGTCTGCCGGGGCAATGGTTCACCGGTCCGGCGCAGCAGGTGATCGGCCCGATGTTTGCGGGTTACAAGCCTGAAGATTCCGGCCTGGACATTGGCGACAGCGCTATCACTGAAACCTACGGCATCGGCGGTTTTGCAATGGCGACGGCTCCGGCCATTGTCGCGCTGGTGGGCGGTACGGTTGATGAGGCCGTCGATTTCTCGCGGCAGATGCGTGAAATCACGCTCGGCGAAAACCCGAACGTCACCATTCCGCTGCTGTCGTTTATGGGCATTCCTACGGCGATTGATATCACCAAAGTGGCGGGCAGCGGCATTTTACCGGTGATTAACACCGCCATCGCCCACAAAGACGCCGGTATTGGCATGATTGGGGCGGGCATCGTTCACCCGCCGTTTAGCTGTTTTGAAAAGGCGCTGTTGACCTTCCGCGATCGCTACTTCCTATAAGGTAAGCATCCATGAAAAGCATCAAACTGGAGTGGAAAAGAGGTGACTGGGCGGCATATTTCGGGTTGATGACCAACAACCTGACCAATTTGCTCACCATGATGGGGCTGCTCATTTTTGTCGTCGGCATCCCGAAAGAGATTGTTTATGGACGTATTGCGCCGGCCTTCGGGCTGGCGGTGCTGGTGGCGAGTGTGTGTTACACCTGGTTTGGCCTGCAAATGGCGCGTCAAACCGGGCGTAACGATGTCACGGCGCTGCCGTCTGGGCCTAGCGCACCGTCGATTTTTACCGTCACGTTTCTGGTGCTCATGCCGGTTTATCAGCAAACCGGGGATGCTGACTTTGCCATCCAGATTGGTCTGGTGTGGTGTTTTGTTGAAGCGATGATTCTGGCGGGCGGTTCGTTCCTGGGCGAAACCATCCGCAAGATGATCCCACGCACCGTGCTGTTGTCGTGTTTGTCCGGCCTGGGTCTGCTGCTGCTGGCGATGAACCCGATGCTGCAGGCGTTTGAAGCGCCGACCGTGTCGTTCATCGTGCTGCTGCTGATCTTCATCAACTGGTTTGGCAAAAAGCCGATTTTTGCCCGCATTCCGACCGGTTTGCTGCTGCTGATTGCCGGCACGGCGCTGGCGTGGATCTCCGGTCTGCAAAGCCCGGATGCGATTAAAGCGTCGATGTCGTCGTTTGGCTTTAACCCACCGGAAGTCCATGTTGACAGCTTTATGCAGGGCCTGCCGCACGCGCTGCCGTATCTGGCTTCGGCAGTGCCTTTGGGACTCGCGAACTACATCTTTGACCTCGAGAACATCGAAAGTGCCCACGCGGCGGGGGATCCCTACCCAACGCGCAAAGTCATGCTGGCGAACGGCCTGGCGTCGATGCTTGGCTGTCTGATGGGGAACCCGTTCCCGGTGACGGTTTATGTCGGTCACGCGGGCTGGAAAGCGATGGGCGCAAGCATCGGCTATACGCTGGCGTCTGGCGTCACCATGTTCATTGTGCCGCTGTTCGGGCTGGGGGCGTTTATGCTCGCCATCATTCCGATGACCGCCATCGTGCCGATTCTGGTGTTTATCGGCGTCGTCACTGCCAACCAGGTGGTGAGGGAAACACCCAAAGTGGAGGTGCCCGTCATCTTTATCTGTTTGTTCCCATGGATCGCCAACTGGGCGCTCACCATGATGAACAGCGTGATGGGGGCGGCGGGAACCAACGCGGCGAAAATCGGCACCGACGTGCTGCACAGCAAAGGAATTTACTACGAAGGGCTGATGCACCTCGGCAACGGCGCACCGCTCGCCAGTATGCTCTGGGGCTGTATCGCGATTTTTGCCATCATCAATAAACCGCTGCGCGGTGCGATTGCCGCTGCGGTCGGTGCGCTGTTGGCGCTGTTCGGTGTGATCCACGCGCCGGTTGTGGGTTTCGCAGAGGGCAGCTCGCTGACGTTCGTCACGGCCTATCTGATGATGAGCGGCATGTTCGTGGTGAAACATTTCCTCGAGAGCCGTGAAGCGGCGCGTGCGGGAGCCCCGATTTCAGAGTCCTGATAATGCCTGATGCCCTCACCCTAACCCTCTCCCACAGGGAGAGGGGATAGTCAGGAGTGGCCTTTACGTCCTCCCACAGGGAGAGGGGGCAGTCAGGAGCGGCCTTTACGTCCTCCCACAGGGAGAGGGGGCAGTCAGGAGTGGCCTTTACGTCCTCCCACAGGGAGAGGGGACAGTCAGGAGTGGCCTTTACGTCCTCCCACCGGGAGAGGGGGCAGTCAGGAGCGGCCTTTACGTCCTCCCACCGGGAGAGGGGATAGTCAGGAGTGGCCTTTACGTCCTCCTACCGGGAGAGGGGGCAGTCAGGAGTGGCCTTTACGTCCTTCCACCGGGAGAGGGGATAGTCAGGAGCGGCCTTTACGTCCTCCCACCGGGAGAGGGGGCAGTCAGGAGTGGCCTTTACGTCCTCCCACCTGATGAGGGGATTGCCCGGAGTAATTTTTTCGCTCTCGGCCACAGAGTGAGGGGGCTTTACTCCCTCTCCCCGTGGGAGAGGGCTGGGGTGAGGGCACCAGACCGCACTTTTTCAAAGGAAAAAAGATGAAAGAACTCATGGTCGTCGCCATCGGCGGCAACAGCATTATCAAAGACAACGCCAGCCAGTCGATTGAACATCAGGCGCAGGCGGTCAAAGCGGTCGCGGACTCGGTGCTGGAAATGCTGGCCTCCGATTACGACATCGTCCTGACGCACGGCAACGGCCCGCAGGTGGGATTAGATCTGCGTCGCGCCGAAATCGCGCACGAGCGCGAAGGGTTGCCGCTGACCCCGCTCGCCAACTGCGTGGCGGACACCCAGGGCGGAATTGGCTATCTGATTCAGCAGGCGCTCAACAACCGCCTGGCCACGCGCGGGGAGCAAAAAGCGGTCACGGTCGTCACGCAGGTTGAAGTCGACAAAAACGATCCCGGCTTTGCCCATCCCACCAAACCGATCGGCGCGTTCTTCAGCGAAGCCCAGCGCGATGAGCTACAGCTCGCCCATCCCGACTGGCATTTCGTTGAAGACTCCGGGCGCGGCTACCGTCGCGTGGTGGCTTCTCCACAACCCATACGGATCGTAGAAGCGGACGCCATCAAAACCTTGACGCAAAAAGGCTTCGTGGTGATCGGCGCAGGCGGTGGCGGGATCCCGGTGACACGCGCCGAAACGGGCGAGTATCAAAGCGTGGATGCCGTCATCGATAAAGATCTCTCCACCGCGCTGCTGGCGCGTGAGATCCACGCCGACGTGCTGGTGATCACTACCGGCGTCGAGAAAGTGTGCATCAACTTTGGCAAGCCAAACCAGCAGGCGCTGGACACGGTGAGCGTCGCGCAGATGACGCGCTACAAGGAGGAGGGGCATTTCCCGGCGGGCAGCATGTTGCCCAAAATCGTTGCCTCACTGGAGTTTCTTCGCCATGGCGGCAAACGGGTAATCATCACCTCGCCAGACTGCCTGCCCGCGGCGCTGCGCGGTGAAACGGGCACCCATATTGTGAACGTATAAGAATAAGGAAGATAAGATGAATGAGAATAAAAGCCGCCGGGAATTTATCAGCCAGAGCGGCAAAATGGTCACCGCCTGCGCGTTGTTTGGTGCGACCGGTTCTGTCGCGTATGCTGCTGATTCTGCGAAACAGACCTGCGAGACCGGCAAACCGATGAACATCACCGCGAAACACTATTATCTGGATAACGTACTGCTGGAGGCGGGTTTTCACTTCGACGGCGATGTGGCCGTCAGCACGCGCACCGAACTGAAAACGCTGGAAATCAAAGACGGTAAAATTGTCGCGCTGCGTGATAACAAAAACCATGTCGACGCCACGTTGCCGCACTACGATGCAGGCGGCAAGCTGATGCTCCCGACGATGCGCGACATGCATATCCATCTGGACAAAACGTTTTACGGCGGCCCGTGGCGCTCGCTCAATCGTCCGGCGGGAACCACCATTCAGGATATGATCCGCCTCGAACACAAGCTGTTGCCCGAGTTGCAGCCTTATACTCAGGAACGCGCGGAAAAACTCATCGATCTGATTCAGTCGAAGGGCTCCACCATTGCCCGCAGCCACTGCAATATCGAACCCACTTCCGGCCTGAAAAATCTGGAAAATTTACAGGCGGTGCTGGCGCGTCGCACCGCCGGTTTTGAGTGTGAAATCGTGGCGTTTCCGCAGCACGGTTTGCTGCTTTCAAAATCAGAGCCGCTGATGCGCGAGGCGATGCAGGCAGGTGCGCACTACGTTGGCGGGCTGGATCCGACCAACGTTGACGGCGCGATGGAGAAATCTCTCGACACCATGTTCCAGATTGCGCTGGATTACGACAAAGGCGTGGACATTCACCTGCATGAAACCAGCCCCGCGGGCGTAGCGGCGGTCAATTACATGGTCGACACCGTCGAAAAAACGCCGGAGCTGAAGGGCAAACTGACGATCAGCCACGGCTTTGCGCTGGCGATGCTCAACGAACAGCAGGTCGACGCGCTGGCAACCCGCATGGCGGCGCAGCAGATCACGATCGCTTCCACCGTGCCGATTGGCACGATGCACATGCCGCTCAAACAGCTGCGCGACAAAGGGGTATTTGTGATGACGGGCACCGACAGCGTGATCGACCACTGGTCGCCGTACGGCCTGGGCGACATGCTCGAAAAAGCCAATTTGTACGCGCAGCTGTATATCCGTCCGAACGAGCAAACCCTGTCTCGTGCGCTCGGGATCGCCACGGGTGACGTGCTGCCGCTCAACGACAAGGGCGAGCGCGTATGGCCGAAGGCGCAGGATGACGCCAGCTTCGTGCTGGTGGATGCCTCTTGTTCGGCCGAAGCCGTGGCACGCATTTCGCCGCGAACCGCCACCTTCCATAAGGGGAATCTGGTATGGGGTACTGTGGGGTGATGCGCACAAATTACGTCCTCTCCTTTTTGGGGAGAGGAATCTCCAGTAATTGTCGTTTCCACAGCGATGAAAATGACGCCATCTAAATATCAGACTTACAGCGATGACATGGTCCGGCTGTAAATCGCCGAGTCGTTGACTGAAGGCCGGGGCGACGCGCATAGATGCGCGGCGCGGGCGCATTTACAGGGACGTTGCAGCGCCCGTCCCCGACAGCCGTAAGGAATAAGATGAGGGGCACCGCGAAGCGGCGATTTTCTTGCCGGGCGCCCTGGCACGTTCAGCGGCTCCGTCATCATAGATAAGCACGAGTCTGGCGTGAACGGAATAACCTCCTGAGCCGCATGCTCCCCCTCACCCCAGCCCTCTCCCCAAAGAGGAGAGGGAGTACATTGTACAAATTGTCAATGTGTGGGGAACTCTCAACCTTTGGGGAGCGCGCAGAGCGAGAGGTATACTCTTAAGCACATTCTTACAGAGGGATCTCACATGGCACAGAATATCTACGACGATCCGGCGTTTTTCGAAGGCTACGCGCAGCTTCCGCGCTCGGTGCAGGGGCTGGACGGCGCACCGGAGTGGCCTGCACTGAAAACGATGCTGCCGGATTTGCGCGGGAAATCGGTAGTCGATCTCGGCTGCGGTTACGGCTGGTTCTGCCGCGTGGCGTGGGAAAGGGGAGCCACGCAGGTGACGGGCGTTGATATCTCGGAAAAAATGCTCGCACGCGCCGCGGAGCTGACCGACGACGCGGCGATTCACTATCAACGCAGCAGTCTGGAATCACTGGCGCTTGCAGAAAA
This sequence comes from Lelliottia sp., assembly GCF_045627565.1. Lineage (NCBI taxonomy): Bacteria > Pseudomonadati > Pseudomonadota > Gammaproteobacteria > Enterobacterales > Enterobacteriaceae > Lelliottia > Lelliottia sp. Next base: position 58,588 of record NZ_JAZQNX010000019.1, read on the forward strand.
CAGTCTCGATCTGGTTTACAGCTCGCTGGCTCTGCACTATTTGCCGGAACTCGACACCCTGTTTGCCAAAATCCAGCGCGCGCTGAAACCCGGCGGCAGTCTGGTGTTTTCGATGGAACATCCGATCTACACCTGTGCGTCGCGTCAGGGTTGGCTCACCGATGATAACGGTGTGCGCTTTTGGGGCGTGAATCAATATCAGCAGGAGGGCGAGCGGGTCAGCAACTGGCTGGCGGACGGTGTTATCAAATATCACCGCACGCTTGGCACGACGCTCAATGCGCTGATTGCGGCAGGGCTGACGATTCGTCAAGTCAACGAATGGGGGCCAACGCAGGCGCAGACGGATGCCTGGCCCGCGCTGGCTGAAGAGGCGGAACGCCCGATGCTGGTGCTGATCGCGGCTGAAAAAACTCAGTAACCGACGTTGTACACCCGCCCGCTCTGGACGCCCTCGACGCTGCGGCGATAAGCCAGCGCGACGGTCGCGGCGGGTACGCTTTCAAAGCCCGGAAAAAATCCGTCATAGGCTTCGGCTGATTCGCTCAACACCGTAGGGCTTATCAGGTTGATACGAATGCCGCGGGGCAGTTCGCAGGCGGCGGCGCGGACAAAACCTTCCAGGGCAGCATTTACCGTGGTGGCGTTGACGCCCTGGGCAATCGGCTCGTGCGCCACAATGCCGCTTATCAAGGTGATCGAACCGCCTTCATTCAGATAATGCTGGCCGGTCAGCGCCAGTCGGACCTGGCCCAGCAATTTGTCCTGCAATCCCTGATTAAAATCACTGTCTTTCATGATCGCCAGCGGGCCAAAATGCAGGCTGCCACTCGCGGAGACAATCGCATCCACCGGGCCGATTTTCTCGAACAGCGCCTGGACGCTCTCCTGCGAGGTGATATCCACCTGCTCATCACCGTTTGTGCGACCCACGCGGATCACCTCGTGGCGACGGCTCAACTCTTCCGTTACCGCACGACCTACTGTACCGCTGGCACCAATAATGACAATTTTCATCGCTGACTCCTCATGTTGTGTGACTCCATTCTTTAATAGATTAAATATGAGATAAACTGGGCTAAAGTTAGATGATTGCTAATCAGGGGTTTGTAATATGGATAAGCTTCGCGGCATGGAGACGTTTATCGCGGTGGTCGAGAGCGGCAGTTTTACCGGTGCCGCGTCACGGCTGGAGATGTCAGCGGTGATGGTGGGGAAATACATCGCGCTGCTGGAAACACAGCTGGGCACGCGCCTGCTGGAGCGCAATACCCGTCGTCAAAGCCTGACCGATGCCGGACGCGTGTACTTTGATGAGGCAAAACGCGTACTGGAGCAAGTGTCGATTGCGGAAAGTGCCGTCGAGCGATTGCGCGCTGCGCCTGCCGGAACGCTGCGCGTCAGCGCACCGACGTCATTTGGTGGCTGCGTGATTGCGCCGCTCACCGCCACGTTTTTGCAACTCTGGCCGGACGTGCGGGTTGAGTTGGATCTGACGAACCGGCGGGTTGATCTGGTCGATGAAGGTATCGATCTGGCGATCCGCATAGGCGATATTCATCACGACGATCTGGTCGCGAAATATCTCTGTCCCTATCGGATGGTGATCTGCGCGGCACCGGAATATCTGGCGCGACACGGCACGCCGCAAACACCCTCCGATCTGGTCGATCATTTATGTCTGTCGCATACGGTGTGGACGGCGCGTAACGAGTGGCGGCTGCCGGGCGTCGAAGGAGAGGTGCGCTGGAAGCGCGACGCGATTTTACGCTGTAACGATGGCTACGGTTTACGCATGGCGGCGATTGCCGGAGCGGGTTTGCTGTTGCAGCCTGAAGTGCTGGTGGCAGAAGAGTTGGCGAAGGGAAAATTGATACACGTGCTGGAGGATTTTACTCCTGAGCCAAGGCCGGTGCATCTATTGTGGCGTCAGGATTTGCGTCCGCTGCCAAAACTCACGCACTTTATTGCGCATATTTTAGCGGGTGCACAAACGCTGACCTCTCCCTGACGGGGAGAGGTCAATTCAACAGACTAGAAGCGGTAACCTACGCCCACGTTCCAGCCATTGATAGAGTAGCTGTCGCCCTCCAGATCGGCATTGGTGCCTTCGTAACCCACGTTAATCGCCAAATCGGTGGTTGGGTTAAACTGCACGCCTGCGCCATAAGCGAAAGAGGTCGATTTTTCAGAGATGCTGTCTTTCTGAGTGTAGCCATCGCCCGCGTTAACCCATTTGGTGTCGCCATCCGCTTTGGTACGGGCAATACCGCCCAGAGCATACAGAGAAACGTATTCGTTAATACGGTACGCTGGACCAGCCATCAGTGAGTAATATTTCACCTCAAGGTGATTTTTCACGGAGTCAGAATCGATATAATAATTGTCATCTTGATCGCCGCTCATATAGGTGAAAGAACCCATTACGCTCAACGGGGAATCCCATTCATAACGGTACTGTGCGTTCACGCCGCGAATATTTTTAAAGGTCTCAACTTTGCTCTGCGCATAACCGAGAGAAAAAGTATGATTATCCGCCAGAGCAGCGCCGCTGACCAGGCTCGCTGCGACTACTACCGCCAGAGAAATGTGTTTCATTTTCCGTAATCCTTTGTGCCGTTTTTGTTGATAACGCCGAATAATATCGGCAAACATGTCATGGATATTCCATGACAAAGAAAGCGATCAAAATTGTTGGTTTTTTTAGCAGGTGATGAAATGGGGAATAATCCTAAAGGACAGATTAATCCTGGTATTTGCATCCCAGATATTGGTAGGAGTTACGGTATTCAGCGTTGGCTTTGGTGAGATTTAGCTTAAGGCGGTAAATATCGCGCAGTGCAAAGTGAGTGGATATCTCTCTTTACTTTGCACTGCGCAGACACATCAATCGCTATTTTTGAATGTGATCCACTCGCACGACCGGCGGCGTCATTTTCTTATCCAGACTACCGTTAATGCTGATCATATTATCGGGTTCAACCGTTCTCCCATCAAACACAGACTTCGGGATAATCGTGTCGATTTCACCTGTCTTGTCGCGGAATTTATATTTATCGCCGCCGGAGCCGTCAATTAAATTACCGCGCAGCGAAATGGTCGCACCGTCGTGCATCTCTTTGGCCTGCTCAACGGTCATGGTTCGCGCATTTTCCGTCCCACGATACCCATCATCGATCGCGTGCGGCGGCGGTGGTGCTTCGCCTTTTTGAAGCCCGCCACTGTCATCGGCCCATGCCGTTGGGATGAGCAAACAACAGAAAAGTGGCGCAAGGGATAATTTCATACTGACCTCCAAAAAAGTGAAACCTGGCTTAATATTAAGTCTGGTTGTTGATTCATTATCTGGCAAACGGGATGAGTCCTAAAAGATAATTGCGTTAAGAATCATCTCGCTAAAAGCGTAATAAGCGAAATGGCAGAGGGGATAAATGACATCGTCACATGATCACCATGACAAATTACCCGGCGTTAAAGAGAACCGCTTTGCGCTCAATTTTGAGTCCGGGTTTCAGTCGATAGGTTTTACGGTTTTACTGTGCATCATTCTGGCGGCAGTGCTGGGATTGTTTTCCAATGGTTATTTCAGTTCAGCGCAAAAAAGCAATATATCTCAAAGGCTAAGCGTGAATTACGAACGCTTTGGTCGATTGCAAACCGAATTCAAACTTCATTTCACCGTTCAGCCTCAGAACACGGATAAGTATGTCGTGAGCCTTGGCGGGAAATTTAATGAGGATTTCCAGCCCGGGAGTATCTCTCCTCAGCCCGACAGCATGTACAGCCGAGGGAAAACGCTCTATCTGGTTTATAACAATGTGAATAATGAACGTCATTTCAGCGTCTGGATGTATGTCACCCCCACTGTTCCGGGAAAGTCAGTGAGTTCTATTAGCGTCAATGACCAGCCAGGTATCACGTTCTGGCAGTTTATATATCCTTAGGAGAGCGATATGGAGATGGTATTCCGGGCGATCGCCATTTACCTTATTCTACTGGTGGTGTTTAAAATAGCCGGTCGTCGCGCTTTATTGCAGATGACCAGCTTTGATTTGATCCTGCTGCTGATTATCAGTGAAGCCACACAGCAGGCATTGTTGGGCAACGATTTCTCGGTCACCGGGGCAATGCTGACGATTGTCACGCTGGTGGTGGTGGATATTCTTTTTGGACTGATGAAGAAGTACATCTCCGGCGCAGAGTCTATTCTTGATGGGGCGCCCGTTATTTTGCTCGAAAATGGCCTGCCTCTGTCTGACAAACTCAAAAAAGTGGATGTCTCCTGTGCCGATATTTTAGTCGCTGCGCGGCAGAATCACGGAATTACAGAGTTCAGTAAAATCAAATACGCCATTCTGGAACGTAACGGTCATATTTCCATTATTCCTGTAGAAAGTGAGTAGGGTGTCCTGATGAGTACTACCGCCTATAACGAAGCGAAAACAACGGGCGAGCTGACAAAGCAGGTTGCGAATGTCCTCACCGAGCGAGAATTAATGTTAACCACTGTGGAATCCTGTACCGGCGGCAATCTTGCCACGTCGCTGTGCGCTGAGGAAAACACCGCCGCTTTTTATGACGTCGGGTTAATAACCTTTAGCGATGAGGCGAAGCAGAAAATATTGGGCGTCCAGGCGAGCACGCTTGAGAAATATACAGCCGTCAGTGAACAAACCGTCAAAGAGATGTCGGCGGGGGCGCTCGCGCGGGCAGGCGCGGATATCAGCATTGCGATCAGCGGATACGCCGGGCCTGATGGCGGCGATGATGGTACCCCTGCGGGCACCGTCTGGTTTGCGTGGAATTATCACGGTGAGATTTCGACGGACAGAGTGCTCTTTACCGGCGACTGCCAGGACGTCATCGAAAAAGCCGTGCGCTACGCGCTGGCGCAACTCATTGTGAAGCTGTCCGTCTGGAAAAAGCGCAAAAACTAGCGCGCGGTTCGCTCAATGATACCCCTCCGTCCCTGACACTTTTCCCCTGAAGACGTAATAGCTCCATGCGGTATAAACCAGAATCACCGGGATAATCAGCAGCGTGCCGACCAGCATAAACACTTGACTGGCCGGCGGCGCGGCGGCGTCCCAGATCGTGATGCGTGGCGGAATGATGTGCGGCCACAGGCTGATACCCAGGCCGCTAAAGCCGAGGAAAATCAGCCCCAGGGTCAGCAAGAATGGGCGGGTGTGACTGTGTACGTTATGCGTGAGTCGCCAGATCCACAGGCTAAAGACCAGCACCAGAAGCGGCACCGGCAGGAAGTAAAAGAAGTTTGGCATCGAGAACCAGCGGTCGGCGACGTACTGCCAGCCGAGCGGCGTCCAGATGCTGACCACTGCAATCACCCCCATCAACGCCAGCAGGCAGTGACGCGTCAGCTCACGCATGCGAATTTGCAGCGCGCCCTCACTTTTCATAATCAGCCACGTCGTCCCTAAAAGGGTGTACGCCACGATTAATCCCAGCCCGCAGAACAAATTGAATGGCGTCAGCCAGTCCAGCGAAGAACCGGCAAAGCGGCGACCTACAACGTCAAAGCCATTGATCATCGCGCCGACCACGATGCCCTGGCTAAACGTCGCCAGCAGCGAACCGCCGGCAAAAGAGTAGTCCCAGAATTTGCGGTGTGATGGCGTGGCTTTAAAGCGAAACTCGAACGCCACACCGCGAAAGATCAGGCCAATCAGCATGGCGGTGAGGGGAATGGTGAGCGCATCCACAATCACCGCATACGCCAGCGGGAAAGCGCCAAACAACCCGGCACCACCGAGCACCAGCCAGGTCTCGTTGCCATCCCAAACGGGGGCGACGCTGTTCACCATAATGTCGCGCTCTTCGGGATCGCGCACGAAATTAAATAGCACACCGATGCCCAGATCGAACCCATCCATAATGATGTACATCAGCGTGGCAAAGACGATTATCGCAAACCAGATAACTGAGATATCGACACCCATTATGGCTTCTCCTGTTCCGGAACGGATTCAGCGGCGGACAGCGGACGGGCAGGTGTACCGGATGTGTTCGAGGTGAGCGTATCCACTGGCTGTGGCCCTTTCTTGATAAGCCTGACCAGGTAGAGATACCCGACGCCAAACACCGAGCAATACACCACAAAAAAGGCGATGAGACTGATGCTCATCTGCAGCGTGCTGTGCAATGAAACTGCGTCACGCGTGCGCAGCAAACCGTAAACGACCCACGGCTGGCGGCCCACTTCGGTGGTGACCCAGCCCGCCAGAATCGCAACCAGACCCGCTGGCCCCATACACAATGCAAACCACAGGAAAGGGCGCGAATGGTAAAGACGGTGCCGATAGCGGAGCCACACGCTCACCACGCCCATAGCAATCATGAGCAGACCCAGGCCAACCATCACGCGAAACGACCAGAAGACGATCAGCGAATTAGGGCGCTCGTCTTTCGGGAACTCTTTCAGCGCGGGGACCTGTTTATCCAGGCTGTGTGTCAGGATCAGGCTGCCGAGCGCGGGGATTTCCAGCCCGTATTTGGTGCGTTCCTCTTCCATATCGGGGATGCCGAACAGCAGCAGCGGAGTGGCTTCGCCGGGCCGATTTTCCCAGTGGCCTTCGATAGCGGCAATTTTGGCGGGCTGATGTTCGAGCGTGTTCAGCCCGTGCATATCGCCGACGAAAGCCTGAATCGGCGCGACCAGCAGCGCCATCCACAGTGCCATAGAGAACATTTTGCGCACCGCAGGCGTATCGTTGCCGCGCAATAAATGCCACGCGCCCGATGCGCCAACAAACAGGGCGCTACTCAGAAACGCCGCAATCGACATGTGGAAAAGGCGATAAGGGAAAGAGGGGTTAAAGATCACCGCAAACCAGTCTTCAGGTATGACCTGACCGTTGGCAATGCTAAAGCCTTGCGGGGTGTGCATCCAGCTGTTTGAAGCGAGGATCCAGAACGTGGACATCAACGTGCCCAGCGCCACCATGCAGGTGGCGAAAAAATGCAGCCCAGGCCCGACTTTATTCCAGCCAAACAGCATCACGCCCAGGAAACCGGCTTCAAGGAAAAAGGCAGTTAACACTTCATAGGTGAGGAGGGGACCGGTGATACTTCCGGCGAACTCGGAGAATCCGCTCCAGTTAGTGCCGAACTGATACGCCATCACCAGGCCTGAAACCACCCCCATGCCGAAATTGACGGCGAAGATTTTCAACCAGAAGTGATACAGCGATCGCCAGACGTCATTTTTTGTTCGTAGCCACAGCCCTTCCAGCACAACAAGGTAACTGGCAAGACCGATGGTTATCGCGGGGAAAATGATATGGAAAGAGACGGTAAAAGCGAACTGAAGCCTGGCCAGATGAAATGCGTCGAGTTCGAACATGATCCACACCCCACAAACACAAAATCATGCCCCGCCGTTGGCGGGGCATGGAGGACTGTCGAGAAAAACCCGTTGTGTTACGGTTTTTTCTTCCCGGCGCCCAGTTCAGCGCCAGTTAGCGGATCGGCTTCGGGATCGGATTGCGTCCGTTTGGCCATCGCTTTGAGCAGTGTTTTTTGCTTCGACGACAGCGCGACTTCTGCACCCCCGTCTCCACCGTCAACAGCAGGCTGCGGGTTTTCAACGTAATCGAAGTGCTTATCGCTGTTCCAGCTGCCGCGAACTTCACCGCCTTCCGACATATTGTAGTACTTGTTGGTGTACTCCTCGACCGGCGGAAGTTTGCCCGGCGGGAAGTTATTACGAATGGACTGCAACGCCTTCTCAAATGACATCTGGTGCGCCGCTTCGCGGGTCATCAAAAAAGCTAACGCATCTTTCACGCCAGGATCGTCAGTGACGTTGATCAGGCGCTCGTAGATGATTTTGGCGCGGGCTTCCGCCGCAATATTGGAGCGCAAATCCGCCGTCGGTTCACCGATGGTATCGACGTAGGCGGCGGTCCATGGCACACCCGCCGAGTTAGTGAGGGCTGGTCCACCACCATAAAGCAGAGAGGTAATGTGGCTGTCGTTACCGTTTGCCGTCAGCGAGCGATACAGATCGGCCTCATTTTCGGTCCCTTCTGCCAGTTCGCCTTTGGCTCCTTTATTCAGCATGCCGACCAGCGTGCCGATAATTTCCAGGTGGCTTAACTCTTCCGTGGCGATATCCAGCAGCAAATCTTTGCGGCCCGGATCGTCATCGCCTAACCCTTGGGTAAAGTAACGGCACGCGGCTGCCAGCTCACCCTGGGGGCCGCCAAATTGCTCAAGCAGAAGATTAGCCAGGCCTGGATTCGGCTCGGCAACGCGAACGGTATACTGTAATTGTTTGACGTGTCTGAACATGCTTCTGCCTCCCGCAATTATTTTTTAGCTTCGACGCCTTTCGCGTCTGAACGCAGCAGAAATTGTTCTGTCGTCGTTGGGATATGCTGAATCAGCCAGTCAGCCATCGCCTGTTCTTCGGCAAGAATGGATTCAATCGCCGGGATCGAGGCGGTATCTCCCGCCCTTTTTGCCGCCGCCAGCAGCGAGGTATAACAGGCAATTTCGAACTGCTCAAAAACGTACCCGCTGATCGAGCCTTTGACGATCTCATCGGACGGGAACATACCGCCGATAGACTGCCCCAGCGCCGCCATTTTGCTCATGGAGTCTTTTATCACCGAACGGGAAATATCATTTCGATCCAGGATCTCTTCCAGCACGGCGATTTGACGTTTTGTCTCGCTAACGTGTTGTTCAATGCGGGCGCGCACGTCAGGATAATTATCGATACGGCTGACCATCGACTCCAGCATGGATTCAGCTTGCTTTTCCATCGCATGGGCATCGCGTAGCCAGTCATGGTAGTGTTCTACGTGATTCATTATTATCGTCCTCTGGTGATGTCGAATTATGCCTGGGCTTTTTGATTGATATTGCCAACGGCTAAATCGGTTAATTTCAGGTCGGTAGATTTTTCTTCTTCCAGCGTTTCGGTCAACAATTTGACGGCTTTTTTATAGCCTAATTGCTCCGCCAGAGTCGCGAGCGTGCCGTAACTGGCAATTTCGTAGTGTTCGACTTTTTGCGCCGCAGCAATTAATGCGGCGTCCCGAACTTCATTTTTTTCAGTGCTTTCGATAACTTCGTTGGCTTCTTCAATTAAGCCTTCCATCGCCACACACTTCATGCGTTTAATTTTGAGATTCGGTTCCTGCTCTACTATCTGATCGATACGTTCAATTTGTCCTTGCGTCTCTTCAAGGTGAGCTTTAAACGCAGCGCTTAATTTTTCGCTTGAGGCTTCACGGGCTAATTTAGCCAAACCACGCGTAAGCTGTTTCTCTGCGCTGTACGTATCTGATAGCAGGTGAATAAAGACATCTTGCAGCGTTTTCATATTCATAGGGTTTCCTCACTTACACAGCAAAATACTGCGAGTCCGCAGGCTCGCAGAGTGCTCTTAAAAGTCATGACAAATTTAAGAAATATAGAGCTTAGGACTTGTCAGATTTACGACCACCGCCGTGACTGTTCTGACCGCCTTTCTTACCGGCTTCGGAGGCACGTTGCGGATCGTTTTTAAAGTTCCCACCGCTTTGCTGACCTCCTTTTTTCCCTGCGTCTGATGCTTTTTCACGGTCTTCAGCGAAATTACCGGAACCACCACGATGCTCTGCCATAATATCAACCCTCTTGGTGCATTTACGTCAGGAAGATACGTCATAAAATCGTATCTGTTGTCGTTCAGTACTTAAACTTAGTCGCTATTTTAAAGGTGTCAAACGGCGTAATTTTTAATTGGTTGGCCGATTTCTAATGAATGCAGAATATATCGCTTCGCTTGTTGGTGAAATATTAAGGCTATAAGTTGATAGTTATTAAGAGAAGTTGGGCTGATAGCAGTGGGATAAGTCTGCGCCGCTTCGAATCAGGATGGGATGCCAGGCGTGACGGGGGGCTTTACAACTTTTTACAAAACCTTTTACGGCATAGAATACCCTGGGTTATTCCGCTTGTAAGATAAATCTTAAATTCGGTGGTGGTGTTTAAAATACAGATTTTGTCGTGGGGTGATCTATTTTAGGAATAATGGATGGGTGGGCGTTTTCATGCTCTGAAATAGGTTGGTGAGCGTTTATTAATAATGGTTATGACATTCTGATTGTTGATATTCATTAATTAAATGCAGGTTGTGTGTTACATAATATATCGGTTCAGGGATTCTGCCTCTATTTCTTTGTGCTCACCCCCTCACGCTCAAGAGCCGTCAGCGTGATACCTTTCATGCGAACAGGCACAAAAATGATTATCAAAGCGCAAAACATGTGTTACTAAGTTGTGACCATCATAAAAACAGATAATACAGGTATTAATAGCGTGACAACTCATAAGCTCGCCACCAGCGTCCAGGCTCTGCAGTCCTCCGCCATTCGTGAACTCTTAAAGCACAGTAAAATGCCCGGCGTCATCTCACTTGGCGGAGGCATCCCTAACCCTGAACTCTTTGATCATGAAGGGTTAAAGTTGGCGTCCGAGGCCGTGCTTTCTCACCATTTTGGCGAAGCATTTCAGTACGGTTTGAGTGAAGGTTTCCCGGAATTACGTGAGGCCATTCAGCAGATTTCTGCCGAGCGCGGTATTCAGTGCAAGGCCGATGATGTGGTAGTGACCTCCGGGTCACAGCAGTCTCTGGATATTCTGGCGCGCGCATTAATCAATCCTGGTGATACCGTTGTGGTCGAACGCCCAACGTATTTGGCCGCGTTGCAGGTCTTTAGCCTGGCGCAGGCGAATATTGAATCGGTCGGAACCGATGGCGACGGAATGAAAGTCGACGAACTTGAAGCGCTGGTAGCGAATAAAACTATCAAAGCGGTTTATATCGTTCCAACGTTCGGCAACCCTGGTGGTGTCACGCTTTCGGAAAGCCGCCGGAAACAGCTGGTAGAGCTTTCTAAGCGTTATGATTTCGTCATTATCGAAGACGACCCCTACAGCGAAATTAATTATACCGACGACGTTTTCCGTCCACTGATGGCGCACGCCAAAGCCATTGGTAACGAGCAAAATGTCGTTTACACCTCTACCTTCTCCAAGATCCTGTCGCCGGGCACTCGTGTGGGCTGGGTGATTGTTCCTGAATGGCTGAAAAGGGCTGTCGTCAACCTGAAGCAAACCACCGATCTGCACACCAGCACGCTGTCGCAGTTGATGACCAGCGAATATCTCAAAACCGGCCGTTTGCCTGCGCAGATTAAGATGATCCGCGAAGTGTACCGTCAGAAATATCAAACGTTCTCTCAGGAGCTGGAAGCTGAGCTGGGCGATATTATGACGTTCCACAAACCGAAGGGCGGGATGTTCCTGTGGGCCAAAATGAATAACGGGATTAACACCACCGCCTGGCTTGAAAAAACGCTCAGTAACGGTGTCGTGTATGTTCCGGGTGAGTTCTTCTATTGCAACGAACCGGATCATTCCACGCTGCGTATGTCGTTTGTGACGGCGACGGAAGAGCAACTGAAGGAAGCGGTGAGACGCCTGAAAATTTCGTTGTAATGCCAATCCCAACGCATGATGGCGTCCATGCCATTATGCGTAATAATGACCGGGTGTATCGACGCAACGACATTAAAACCTGTGGACGGTAAAACCTATGATGGAAACGCTCTCTCAAATTGTGATCCACACACCCGTCTGGGTATGGGTTTTATTTGTCTTTCTGGTAACCCGCGGTATCAAAGCTCGTCAACCTGCTACCGTGACGCTGGAAAAACTCGCCATCATCCCGGCGATTTTCCTTTTCTGGGATATTTACGATCTGGTGATGCATCGCCAGTTGACCCTCAGTACGTTCGCGTTGTGGATTGCCGGGATTCTGGCTGGCGCAGCGCTGGGCTTTGTGCTTGTTAAGCACGTTTCGGCCACGCGCGCAGCAGCGCCCCGCAGCATTCATCGTCAGGCCGACTATTCGGCGCTGCCGTTTATGATGCTGGCGTTTCTGGTGAAATACGTTCTGGGCGTAATGACGGCGATGTCCCCGGGAACGCTGCAACAGCCCGGCATGAGCGCATTCGCCATTATCTCCGGCGGCGTGTTTGCGGGCGTGTTTTTAGGCAAGTTCACCCGCTACCTGAGCGTCTACTTTTCCGGTGCGCCGCAGCAGGTGGGGTGATTTAAGCCAAATCAGCGGCGTGTTATAGCAAACCTTTCTGTGTAAACGTAAGGCGCGTCGCGTCGTTCAAATCCAGCGTGTTCAGTGATTCCGGGGTAACCCACGCGATGTCCTGAAACTCTTCGTTAAACGTCACGTCGCGGTTGGCGCTGAGGCAATCGAAAATCAGGTAGATCATGTAAATCTGTTCTGTGGTGCCGTCCGCGTAGGTTTTGACACGAATGTCATCGCGAAACGTCCACGGTTTGACGTCGGTAATCTCAAGCCGCTCGCCCAGCTCCTCGCGAATTTCACGACGCAACGCCTCTTCCATGGTTTCGCCCGGCTCCATACCGCCACCCGACAGTGCCCACTGGCCAGGAAACACCCCGCGGTCGGACGCCATTTTGCACAGCAGATAGGCTCCGTCATTCTGGATAATCGGACAGACGATAGTGCGCTGACGCATGGTAACTCCCTGATTTTTATGTTGGCGGTACGGTAGCAGAGTAAACAGCCGCACTGTACGCAAGTGCGGCTGTACTGTTTCTTAACTAATCGGATTTAATCCCGATTCTGAACGAACCCAGCGCGGGGCTTTCAGTCTGTCGGCAAAAAAGGTGGTCAGTTCACACAATAACTCTTCCATCACTCTGGCGGAGTGAGGCGCGAGCGCGCCGCTGATGAGCAGGTGAGTAATTTCCTCACAGTAACGGCAAAGCTCCACCGGTTCGGGATCGAATAACGGCTCATACAACGGGTGTGAATCGACGGTCAGATAATCCACCAGATGCGCAGGAATCGGGTCGAGCAGCGTCGGGCGCAGCAGAGACAGACAGGTGGAAAGACGCCCACAAAGCGCCGCTTTCGCCACGGGGTCGGTCTCTTCCACTATCGCCTCGCCATAATTTTCGCAGTTGCTGGCCAGTTCAGTGAAATCGGTATAGTGATCGAATGGGGTGGTGATAAGTGCGTTGCTGATGTTCATATCGTTAACCTCAGTGTGTGTTTATGACCGCCACTGGAAATGCCAATTTCCGAGGGTGGTGGAGCCGGACGAGGTTGGCATAACCGGACACACTTAAACCGGCGCGCTTTACAGCGCCCTCGTCCGGCCCACCATTGGAGTGTAACCGGATACGCAGCGCAAAAAAAGTTTAACGCCGTCAGTAGGTTATGCGGGATGCCAATCCCGACGCCAGATTTTGCTGGCGTGAGAGGAACATACGCTTCGGCGAGGCAAGCGAAAAGGGGGGATCAGAACAGAAGTTACATCCTGCGAGGCTGCTTCAGGAAAAATGTACGGTGTTGCATTTTCCCCTCCCCCTCTCGCTAAAAGGGAGAGGGGGCCGATCGCGTACAGCGATTTGACACCTGTGATTTCACTCAGGCCTTATAGCGCTGTCTTTTTCCGGCTGTAAATCGCTGAGGCGTTGACTGACGGTAGGGGCTACGCACAGGGATGTGCGCCGAGGGCGCGACTTACAGGGATGTTACCTGCGCCCGTCCCCGTTAGCCGGAAGGAAAAAGACGAAGGCACCGCGTAGCGGCGATTTTCTTGCTGGGAGCAGGGGGCGCCCGGGTGGTGGCGATTGAACCACCCGGGCACGTTCACGTGTTCCGGTAGCAACAGAGAAGCAAGAAACGTGAGGTTAACGGAACCGCCGCTTGAGCTGCATGTTCTCCCTAACCCTAACCCTCACTCCAGAGGGGCGAGGGGATCGAATGTGCAAGCCATTGCCGCAATCTTACCGCTCTCGCATCGCTTCTTTCGCGCGGTTAAACGGTTTAATCATATAATCCATCACCGATTTCTCGCCGGTTTTGATATCCACCGTCGCGATCATCCCCGGCACAATCGAGAAATGCCTGCCCGCTTTATTGACCAGATAATCCTGGTTGGTGCGAATAAATACGCGGTAATAGAACACTTCAGGCTTGGCCTCATCCTGGATGGTGTCCGGCGAAATGGTTTCGACCACGCCCTGCAAACCGCCGTAGATCGCGTAATCGTAGGCGGTGATCTTCACCAGCGCTTTTTGCGCAGGATGGATAAAGGCGATATCGCGTGGCGACAGGCGCGTTTCGATCAGCAGATGATCGTCCACCGGCACGATCTCCATCAGCTCGCCGTTGGGGGGGATCACGCCGCCAATGGTCGTGACTTTGATGTTTTTCACGATCCCACGCACCGGGGATCGCACGGTCAGGCGCGTCACCGAATCTTCGCGGCCTTTCAGCACCGCCGACACCATGTCCACTTCCGCATTGGCCTTCGACAGCGCTTCGCGTGCCTGCACGTAATATTGCGAGCGCACATCCGTGAGCTTCAGCTCCAGATCGCTTTTTTGGCGCTGAAGACGCAGCGCTTCAACCCGGCTGGCGGCACCGGTTTTGATCAGGCGTTGCGTAATATCCAGCTCTTTATTTGCCAGGCTCAGCGCGGCTTTCAACTCCCGCTGGGTGTCTTCTAACTGCGCCCGGCGTGAAGTGTACAGCCGCGTTTCAGTGGCGATCAGATCCGGCCATTTTTGTAGCGAAGCGGGAAACACCAGCGGCAGATCGCTTACTTCCGCCGTCAGGCGCACGCTGGAGGCCAACGACGCCCGGTAGCGTGCGGCACTTTCACCGACGTTCGATTCCGAACGGGTAGGATCGAGGCGCGCCAGCACTTGCCCCGCATGCACCTGATCGCCTTCGTGGACGGTTAGCTCCGCCAGAATGCCCCCGTCGAGCGACTGCAATACCTGCTCGCGCGAGCTGGGGATCACTTTGCCCGTGCCCGTCGACACTTCATCCAGAATGCCGTACCACGCCCAGGCGCCGACGACGATAAACAGCAGCAGAGAAAAAATGACAATACTGCGTGCGCCGGAGTAACCGCTTTCCGAATCGAGCGCGTTATCCAGATCGTCCATCGCGGCGACTTCACGCTGACTGATTTTCATTTTTCCACTCCCGTCCATTTGCCTGCTGTTGCTGCTGCATCCGGCTGTTGCTCAGCGCCTGCGCTTTAGGCGCATCCATCACCAGCATGCCGTCTTTCAGCACCACCACACGCTCCACCAGTTCCAGCACCGGTACGCGGTGCGTCGCGACAATCAGCGTCCGGTTGCCGAGCCAGTCATTCAGGCGCTGGATAAATTCGCGCTCGGTGTGTTCGTCGAGTGATGCGGTGGGTTCGTCCATCAGCACGATATTGGGATCGCGCAGGAACATACGCGCCAGTAAAATCGACTGGCGCTGCCCGCCCGACAGGCCAACGCCGTTTTCCATAATCGGATAATCCAGTCCTTTCGGCAGCTTTTGCACAAAGCTCGCCGCACCGCACATGTCCAGCACGGCGAAAATTTCTTCATCGGCGGCACGCGGCATGCCCAGCGTGATGTTTTCGCGCAGCGTGCCGTAAAACAGGCGCGCGTTTTGGGTCATAAAGCCGACGTTGCGCCGCACATCCGCCACGTCCAGGTGCGGCAGGCTGAGATTATCAAGGCGCAGTTCGCCGTCCGCGAGATCCATTCCGCCCGCCAAAGCCTGTAACAGCGTCGATTTACCCGCGCCGTTGCGCCCGAGGATCGCCACTTTTTCGCCGGGTTTGATCTCAAGGCGATTAATGCGCAGCGCCATACGCGGATCTTCCGGGTGATAGCGGAACTGGGCCTGATCGAACAAATAGTGCCCGCGCAACACGTCCTGGCGGATCGGCGTCTCTTCCCGCTGATTTTCCGTCGGTAATTGCATAATGCTGTCCAGCCCTTCCTTCGCTGCTTTTACCTGCTGCCAGCGCGCCAGCACGCCGCACAGCGTGGCCATCGGGGCGATCATTCGCGAGGCCAGCATCGAGGCGGCGACCACCGAACCGGTGGTGAGCGTGCCCTCAATCACCATCGGCGCGCCAACCACAATCACGCCCGCATACACCAGGCTTTGAATGGTCATGCCCCAGCTGATCAGGTTTTGCGTCAGTTCGCGGGTTTTAAGCCCGGATTCTGCAGTGATTTGGATATAGCTATTCCACTGCTGCAAAAAGCGGTTTTCCGCTTGCATCAGCTTGATGTCTTCCAGCCCCTGCACGCTTTCGACCAGCACCGCGTTGCGCAGCGTCGATTCGTGGGCCGACTGTTTTGCCAGCGCCGCCAGTTTCTTTTGCAGCAACAAACCGGGCAGCACCATCAGCACGGCGGCGACCGGCGCGATCCACGCCAGCTGCGGGGCGATGATTGCCAGTACGATCACGAACAGGAAAAAGAACGGCAAATCGACGATCGTCGAAATGGTCGACGAGGTGACCATCTCGCGGATCTGCTCCAGCTCGCGCAGCTGCGAAATAAAGCTGCCGGTGGAGCGTGGGATCGCGCTATTGCGCAGGCGCAGCGCGTGGCCAAACACGCGATCCGATACGCGCAGATCGGCGCGTTTCCCGAGCAAGTCCATAATGTGTCCGCGCGCCATGCGCAGCACAAAGCCAAACAGCGTAGCGATCAGCACCCCGATAGTGAGCACATAAAGCGTCGGGTAGGATTGCGCCGGGATCACCCGGTCATACACCTGCATCGAAAACAGGATCCCGGAGAGCGATAACACGTTGATAAATAGCGCCGCCAGCATCACCCAGGTGTATGGACGCAAATCGCGCATTACCAGCCGGTAAAGCCAGTCCGGGCGGTATTTCGAGATATAGGCATCGACGCGGCTGTCTTTCAGCGCCGCCAGCGGACGCAAAGCGACGACGTGACGAATGGCGGGCAGCAGCGCGGCCATCGACACGCGGTTATTTTGCGACGTGGCGTCGATAAAGCAGATATCCAGCGTGTCTTCGCCGTCAAAATGCTCAATCACGCCGATTTTGCCTTCGTTGAGTTCCACCACTACCGGCAATCGCCAGCTGTTGATAGATTGCTGCGTGACGGTCAATAGCTGAAACGACAGTCCCGCTTCTCGCGCCAGCTGTGTGAGCGCGGGAACCATCGGTTTGCCTCTCAGCCACGGCGCGCCCGCGACCAGCGCACCGGCGGAGCAGGCCACGCGGTAACGGCTGGCGACGTAGCCAAACGCCTGCGCCCAGTGCTCCAGCGACTCCTCGGAGAGACTTTCACCTTGCGGAATATCGGTTGGCTTCATGGCTGGATCTCCACCGTCTGAATCGTGCGATTCTCAAGATCGAACGCATGCCGCAGACGGCCCGTGTTATACAGGCAGCTCAACTGGAGCTGATGCAGTTGCCCGAGGGTTTGCTGCTGCGTAAACCGCGCCTGATAGACTTCCTGCTCGGCGTTGAGCACGTCCAGCAGCGGGCGCGTGCCCAGATCCAGATACTGTTGCTGATAGAGTTCGCGGGTGCGGGCGCTGAGCGCTTCCTGACGACCCTGAATTTGCAGCGTGCTCAGCAGGCTCATTACCTGGCTGCGTGATTCCAGCAGTTTTTGCCGCACGTCGAGGCGCGTGCGCTGGATAGTGGATTGTGCCGCGTCCACGGCGTGCCCGGCAGCGTTACGCCGCGCGGTCAATCCGCCGCCCTGATACAGCGGCATCTGGACTTTGACCCACGCGGAATACTGCGTGCGGTCCAGGGTTTCGTTGCCCGCATAACGTTCGTTGAGATAGTGGCGCACTTCCGGTTCCAGCGAGACGGTCGGCGTCATTTGCGCGTTCGCGTAATCGAGATTCGCCTGGGCCACGTTGGCTTGCGCCCACGCGGAGAGCACCGCTGGCACCAGACGATCGTCCGGTTCGGCGATATCACAGCTGCGCCTCAGGTTATCGGGAAAGTCGTTACTGATTTGATTCAGGTTATTCCAGCCGAGAAAACTCATCAGCGTGGCGCGGGAGCTGTCGAGGCTGGCCGTATATTGCATTAGCTGCGCGCGTGCGCCTTCGATACGCGCATCGGTTTGAACCACATCGGAGAGCGACGTCGCGCCTTCGTCGTTGCGCTGACGGGTCAGCGACCCGATAGACGACAGCGCATCCAGCTGTTCTTTGGCGGTGTCCACCATTTGCTGCCAGGTTTGCACCTGCACCATCGCCAGCGCGGTATCGTGGGCGATGGTATCAATGCTCACCAGCACGTTGGCCTGCTGCTGGGCGACACCGGCGGTTTCGGCGCGCACCTGACTCGCGACTTTGCCAAAGTCGTACAGCATCTGGGAAAGGGATAAAACCAGCGACGGGGTAAAGTTGTTGCCGTCCCCGTTATGGGTAAAGCCATTGTCCATACCCGCATTAATTTGCGGATAATATTTGGATTTGGCGATATCGACGACGTCCGATTGTTCATACAGCTTGCCGACGGCTTCACTGATGGTCGGATGCCAGTTAACCGCGCGACTGACGGCATCGCCAAGCTTGAGCGTACCCGGTGCCGCCTTGCCCGGCGCAGGGGCGATACGGCCATTCAGTGAGGGTAATTCCTGTTCTTCGCTCAGCAGGCCGGGGTTGATCACCGCCGCCGGATTTGCCGCGAGAACAGGCACAGATATCAGGCAGCACGAGAGCCACCAGTAAGGCATCTTTATTCCCATTCTTTGTCCCTAATAAAAAATGCTGCCTAATGCCTGCGCCCGGGCGCTGAACGCCCGGGTCGTTTCTGACTTTTGCTATCAGGTAATGATGTTGTGATGCTGGTTGACTAACTCGTCGTAGGTGGCCTGGACGTTGTCCAGCGTAACAAGCGTTGTATTAGTGTAGGCACTCCCTGCGCCATCGCGGTCGATGGAGATCACTGTGTTATTACCGCTTTGGGTCACGTGGACGTAATTCCCAAGCGTAGAGGACTGTCCGTTCCAGCCCACCAGCAGATCGCCGATGTCAATTTTGTCCCCCTGGCTTATCGAGAAATTGGTCCAGTGATCGCCGCTGCTGTTGCCCGCCGTGGCATTTCCCACGGTGTTGTTCAGCACCTGGTAAATCAGCGTGTCAGCGTAAGCCGTCCCGGTGATGAGATCGTTATGCTCCGAGCTGATGAACTGCGGTGCCATGTTGATGGTCAGCGAGGCGCTGTCCGTTTTGCCTGCCGCATCGGTCAGGGTGTAGTTGAAGACCTCTTTCGATGTGATGCTGGAAAGTGAAACCCCGGTGTTGAGCGTGTAGGTGTAATGCCCGTCAGCGCCGATGGACAGCGTGCCGTAGTGCCCCTGAATGGTCGACGTCGCAGTGCTGGCGGTGTACGGATCCAGCGTGGTGGTGACGCCGTTATAGCCGGTGATGCTCAGGCGCGTATCCACGGAGTGCAGCTGATCCGTCGCCCCCTGCGAGTCGCTGCCGTCAAAGATATTGCCATTAACCGTATGCCCGCTGGTGGAGTCGAACTGGCTCAGCGAGTAGGCGGTACCGGTCACGCTTGGGGTGATGAGGATGCCGCCGACGCTCAGCCCCGGCACGTTGCCGGTGAAGTTCAGCGTGTAGGTTCCGGCGTCCAGATCCAGTCCGCCGAGGTTGATATCGATTTTGCCGCCCAGCAGCGCACCGCCGGCAAATGAACCGCTGCGGATAACCGTCGATCCATTACTGATCGACCAGCTCACCGTCAACCCGCCCAGCGCCAGCAGCGATGCGACGTTGAAGTGCAGCGCCACGTTATGCAGCGCCGTGTTGGCATCCACCACAAATGTGCCGCTGCCGCTGCCCTGAGTCGGCGCTAACAGCGCGGTGGTCCAGCTTGCCGTGCCCACAGTCGTGTCAGAATACGCAGTGGTGTGGTGCAGGGAAGTCACGTCCATCACGGCGCTGACGTCGTTCACTGCATCCATCGCCCGCGCGGTTGGGGTGATATTCAGCGACGCCGTGTCTTTATCCCCGTTTGGCGCAGTGATGGTGTAGACGAATGTATCCGGCGTTTTGATGTGATCCGCGCCGATCCCGCTGCGCAGCGTATAGTTGTAGCTCCCCTGAGCGTTAATCGTCAGCGTACCGTATTCACCCTGAATAACGGTCACGCCCGTGGCGTTAACGGCGACACCGTTGACCTCGGTGACCAGCGTGCCCTGCGGCGCAATATCGTCCGCCAGCACGTCGCCCGTCGTCGATGCCCCCACGCTCGCCACGTTATAAACGTAATCCTCCAGTACGTTAAGGGTATACCCCGTGAGCACCGTGATCCCGGCTGCGGTATTGAGCAGGAACAGGTACTCGCCCGCAGGCAGGTTCAGCGTCAGCGTGCCCGATGTACCGCCCAGCAGCGGCGCGCGCAGCCAGCCCGGCTGAACGCGCATCTGCTCGAAGGTCTGGGTCGCATCGTTGAATTTATAGATATACAGGTCAAACACCGACGCCAGCGCCACGCCGCCGACTGAGGCCTGAATGGTCATGGTGCGGGTGGTACCTTCCTGCACGCTGTAGATGATCGGATTGCTCAGGTCGTCGAGAAGGTTCAGCCCCAGGGTGCTGCCAAGATTAACGCCCGCGACGGTAAATCCGCCCTGGGACGACGGGCCGTTGTTGATCGCGTGTACGCTGGTGTCGTAGGTCAGCGATGCCGTATCGTCGACCGCCGTAACGCTATTGGTGACGGTATTTGCGCCGAGTGAAATCACCAGTTTTGCCGAGGCGGTGGCGCCGTTATGCCCGATGGTATAGGTGAAGCTCTCGGTGCGACCCAGCACGGCGGCGCTGGTGTTGGTCAGCGTGTAGGTGTAACTGCCGTTCAGGTTGATGGTCAGCGTGCCGTACTGCCCCTGAATGATGGTGCCGTCCGCCGTCACGTTGACTGCGTTACCTTGCGCGTCGGTCACGGCCGTGATGCGGGTTCCCGCTGGCGCGTTATCGCTGCCCGTCGTCGGGTCAAGGTCATAAATGACGTTGCCGCTTTGGGTTGGGATCCCGGTGATGACCCCGGCGCTGGTTTCAGTCACATCTACGTCGAGACTGGTGTAAGACCCGGTGGCCAGCAGATTGGTGTTGTAGCTTAAGACGCGATACTGGCCGTTTTCCAACCCGGTCATGTTCAGCGTCACGCCGCTCGCGCCGAGCGTGAGCAGGTTAGCAAACTGCGGCAGGCCGGTATCAACGACCGTCGTCCAGGTGTTATTGACGCCGTCCCAGCGCTGAACCACCACCTCCAGCGTGTTGAGCAGCGAGAGCACCACGCCCGTGGCGTTCGCGTTGATCGAGATATTCGCGTTGCCGCCATTGGAAACCACAAAATCAACCTGCGCCGTGTCGTTGCCCAGTAACGTCAGTACGTTGCCGAGCGCGCCGACCAGCAGGAATCCGTAATCGCTGTATTGCGCGTTAGTGACCGTAGCCGTGGTGCTGATATCCAGCTCCTCAACGTTGGTACTTGCCGACAGCGCCACCACCGGTGACAGCACCGATCCTGGCGTTGAGGTATTCCCGGCGGCATCGGTGGCGGTGATTTGTAGGGTGTTACCTTCCGTCTGTTTGTTCAGGAAGGTGTAGCTGTACGTGCCGCTGCTGTTGGCGACGGTAGTGAACGTCGAATTGTCCGGCAGGCGAATTGTCACCGTGCTGCCCGCTTCGGCGCTGCCGGTCAGGACGCTACCGTCGGCGTTAAAGGTCCCGGTTGGCGCGTTCGGCGCAACGGTATCGACAACAATGGTGGATGACGATGATACCGGACCGACGCCGCCCACCACGTTGGTTGCCGTGGCGGTAAAGGCGTGCGAGCCCTGGCTGAGAACGGGCGTGGTAAACGACCAGTCGCCGTTGATGTCGGCGGTCGCGGTGCCCATTGCCACGCCGTTGTTGTACAGCGTGACGGTGGAGTTTGGCTGCGCGGTGCCGGTCAGCGTCGGCGTGGTGTCGTCGGTCGCTTTCCCGTTGGTTAAATTGCCGATCAGCGTACCGACGTTATCGTCAATCGTCACAATCACCGGCGCGTTTGGCAGGTTGGTAAACGGCGCGACCACCGTTGCGCTGCCGCCGATGTTGCCAGCCTTATCGGTGGCAAACGCCAGCAGTGATTCGCCGTTGGTCTGCGGCGGAGAAATAGTGACGTTAAAGCTGCCGGTGCCATCCGCCGTGGCGGTGCCCAGCACGGTTCCGCCGCTGGTGGTTATCGTCACGGTGCTGCCCGCTTCGGCAACACCGGTGACGTGCGTCCCGTTGGTGATGACCGCGAGCGTGGTCGGCAGGTTAGGGGCGATAGTATCCACCACGACCGAGGAGATGGACGACGGCGCGCTGGTGTTGCCCGCAGCATCCGTGGCGGTTGCCGTGAAGTTGTGCTGGCCGTTGGTCAGAATGGTGGAGGTTTGCGGCAGCGTCCAGTTGCCGTTGGCATCGGCGGTGGCGGTGCCAACCAGCGTAGTGCCGTCGTAAATGCGCACCACTGCGTTGGCTTCCGCGGTGCCGTTCAGCGTCGGTTGCGTATCGTTGGTTGGCGTGCCGCCCGCGATCGTTCCCAGGTTCGGGCCGACGTCATCGACAATCGTTGTGATGATCGGCGCATTTGGCGGGGTGGCATCCAGGTTCAGCACAAACGGCGTCGTCGGATTGCTGGTATTGCCCGACGGATCGGTCGCGGTGATCGTCAGCGGATGCTGGCCGTCGGCTAACGCTGGCGTTGGCGTAAAGCTCCAGGTGCCGTCTGCGGCGGTTACGCTACCGATTTGCACGCCGTTATCGTAGATTTTAATCGTCGAACCCGCTTCAGCCGTCCCGCTGAGCGTAGGCTGCGCGTCGTTGGTTATCTGTCCGCTGTTGATGGTGGCCGTGGTGCCCACGTCATCCACCACGCTCACCAGCAACGGAATGTCTGGCGGCGTGAAGTCAATGTTCAGACTGAACGGTGACGACGGATCGCCGGTGTTGCCCGCCGCATCGGTCGCCCGCGCCACGAACTGGTGCGGCCCTTCAGGGAACGTGGTGTTGAGCGTGACGGCCCAATTACCGCTGGCATCGGCGGTGGTTGTGCCAACGAGCGTGTTCCCTTCAAAAATGTTGATGGTGGCGTTAGGTTCGCTGGTCCCGATTAGACGCGGTACGGTGTCATCGGTGGTTTGCCCGTTGCTCAGCGGCCCGGTGACAGCGCCGACGTCGTCAAGCGCCTGCGTAATCACCGGGGCGAGCGGTGCGATGGTATCGACAATCACCGTGAAGCCAGGAGACGCCACGCTGACGTTACCCGCCGCGTCGGTCGCGGTGGCGGTCCAGGTATGGCTCCCGTTGCTTAACGCGCTGCCTGGCGTGAAGCTCCATTCGCCTGATGCGTTGGCCTGAACGGTACCCACGACGCCGCCGTTTTCATAAATAGTCACCGTTGCGTTGCCCGCCGCCGTCCCGTTCAGCGTTGGCGTGGTGTCATCGGTGGTTTTGCCGTTGGTCACTGGAGTCAGGACGCTTCCCACATTATCGGTCGCGTTAATAATGGCCGGTGCAGAAGGCGCGAAGGTGTCGACCGTCAGTTCGAACGTGCTGGTGGTCGTGCTGGTATTGCCCGCGACATCGGTCGTGCTAAGGGTAATGGTGTGTGTGCCTTCGCTCAGCGGCGCGGTCGGGGTGAATGTCCAGTTCCCCTGGGCGTTGACGACGGCGGTGCCGAACGGTTGTCCGTCATTCAGCAGGGTAATGGTGGCCCCGACTTCGCCCGTGCCGTTAAAGGTTGGCCGATTATCGTTAGTGGTGCCGCCGCTGGTGATTTCCCCAATCACCGGGCCGACATCATCCAGCACCGTGAGCACAATCGGTGCCGCGGGTGGGGTGGTGTCGACGGTAAATGAGAACACCGGTGAATTCGCGGAGACGTTGCCCGCCGCGTCGCTGGCGTTAACCCTGATGTTGTAAGCGCCGTCGGGCAGATTAGCGGGCGGCGTGAAGGTCCACGCGCCGTTGGTAACAGTTGCGGTGCCGATTTCAATGCCGTTATTGAGAATATGGATCGTACTGCCCGTCACGCCCGTTCCGCTCAGCGTTGGGGTCGCGTCGTTGGTCACTTGTCCCGCCGATAAATTGCCGAACGCGCCGCCAGTGACGTTGTCGTTCACCGTGCTCAGCACCGGGACCGCTGGCGGGGTGATGTCGATGACGACCGTGTACGCATTGGAGGCCATGCTGACGTTACCCTGCGGATCGGTCGCTTTGACGGTGAAGGTGTGTGAGCCTTCACTCAGGGCGGCAGCAGGGGTGAATGTCCACGCGCCGCTGCTGTTGGCGATGGCAGTGCCGATCTGCGTTGCACCCTCGAAAATCGCGATGACGCTGTTGGCTTCCGCCGTGCCGGAGAGTGTCGGCGTGGTGTCGTTGGTGACGCCGTTCGTCGGAATGTTTTCTGTTGTGCCGACGTTATCTTCCGCGCCCACAATCACTGGGGCGGTGGAGATCGTATCGACCACAATAGTGAATGCCGGTGAGTCGCCGCTCTGATTGCCCGCCGGATCGGTGGCACGGATCGTTAAGGCGTTACTTCCCTCAGCCAGGGCACTCGGCGGGGTAAAGCTCCAGGTGCCTGTCGACCCAACCAACACGCTGCCGAGCAGCACGCCGTTGCTGTAAACGGAGATGGTATCGCCCGCCGTTGCGGTTCCGCTTAACGTTGGCTGATTGTCATTGGTGATTTGGCCGGGGGTGAGCGGGCCGGTGCCTGGGCCCACATCATCAGTGACTGTGCCAATGGTCGGCGCGTTTGGTGCGGTTAAATCGATAGTCACCGTTGCCTCGGCAGAAAGGCCACTCGTAGCCGCCCCAACGCTAGCCGTGGCGGTGAAGTTATAGACCCCTTCCGCCAGGGCGCTGCCTGCAGGAACGGTGTAACTCCATGTGGTTTGGCCTGCGCCCAGCACAATGGTGGTGATCTCAACACCGTTCTGATACAGGGTGATGGTGCTGTTTTCTGGACCGGTGCCGCTGATCGTCGGCGTCGTGTCGTCAGAGCTGGTGCCTTTGACCTCGACGTTGCCTGCACCGTTATCATCAACGATTGAGGTGATGACCGGCACATCCGGCAGATCGGGGGCATCCACGACGTTAAAGTTGGTCGGATCGCTCACGTTACCCGCCGCGTCTTTCGCCACGATCGTGAGGGTGGTTTCGTTGGTTTGCGCAGGTGAAAGGGCGATGGAGAAATTACCGCCCACGGCAATGCCGCGACCCAGCTCAATAGTGGTGCCGCCAGGACCAGGGCCGATGATAATCACCAGCGATCCCGCTTCAGCCGTACCGGTGATCGGCGTCCCTTCAATAGCCAGAGAGGTGACCGCCGGAGCCGCTGGTGGATCGGTGTCGATAGTCACGTTGGTGGTAGACGTGCCTGAAGTGTTACCCGCCGCATCGCTGGAGGTGACGGTGATGACGTGCGGGGCGTCGGTCAGCGGCGTACCCGATGTCCAGCTCCAGCTGCCGTCAGGCTGTACCGTGGCGGTAACGGGTGACGCGTTGCCGTCGATAGAGACGGTAATTTTCGTGCCCGGTTCGCCAGTACCGCTCAGGGTTGGGGTGTTATCGTTGCTGTACAGCACGCCGTTTGTGAGGGTGCTGTCAGAGACGTCCTCAATTTGCGGCGTGGTCGGCGCGATGGTATCGACGGTGACGGTATAAACCGGGCTCAGGGGGGAAACGTTACCGGCCGCGTCGACTTGCGCCGCCGTCAGCGTGTGCGGCCCTTCGCTCAGCGCGGTGGTAGGCGTAAAACTCCAGACGCCGCCTGCAACCGTAGCCGTCCCGATTTGCACGCCGTTATTATAAATAAGGATCGTATCGCCGCTGACGCCCGTTCCCGAAATGGTCGGGGTGGTATCCTGCGTCGCGCCGTTATTGCTCACGCCGCCCGCATCAGTGATCGCCGGAGGCAGGGGGGCATCGGTATCGATAGTCACTTTGATGGCGACAGACGTTCCCGAGACGTTGCCCGCTTCGTCCGTCGCAGTGGTGGTGAACGTGTGCGACGTTTGTGTCAGGGGCGTATCCGGCCGCCAGCTCCACTTGCCGTCAGCACCGATTGTGACCTGGCCTACTTCACTTTTTGGCGCACCGCCGACGCTATCGTAAATGGTGATCACATCGTTCGGCGTGCCCGTCCCGCTTATCACCGGACGCGGATCGTTGGTGCTGCCGTTATCGCCGACAGGGCCGGTTATCTCCGTGACGTTATCCGTTACCACTGGCGTAGCTGGCGTGGTCGGCGCAACGGTATCAATGACAATGGTGACCGGCTGCGACGGCGCACTTTCATTGCCCGCGCCGTCTTTATTGGTGACGGTTAGCTCGATGTCATACGAGCCATTGGTCAGCGGCGGAACAGGCGACCAGCTCCATTTATTGTCACTATTGACGATGACCACATCGGGTTGTTTGACGCCATCAATGTAAATCGTGACCGTATCACCCGCATTCCCGGTGCCGCTCAGCGTTGGCGAGGTATCGCGCGTCGCTTCGCCCGGGTTGAGCGGGGTACCGGTGGGGGCATTGTCCGGGTTGACGGTGATGTCTGGCGAATCAGGCGTGGCGGGTGCGGCGGTATCCACCACCAGCATAAACGAGCCAGAAGGGGTAGAGGTTCCTGCGGCATTTGTCGCCACCGCCGTTAATACGTGCGTGCCGTCCGTCAGCGTATTCGGAGGGGTAAAGCTCCAGCCGCCGCTGCCATCGAGCACGGCAGATCCTAGCAGCGTCGTACCGTCGTAAATGGCAATCGTGGTGCCCGCGGGCGCCGTGCCTTGCATCACAGGATGGGTTTCGTCCGTCGGTGAGCCGCTGGTGAGGATTCCCTTAACGTCACCGGTATTATCCGTGACCGTGGTAATGGACGGCGGCGGAGGCGCAGTCGTATCCACCGTGAAGGTAAATCCGCCAGATGCCGCGCTGACGTTACCCGCTTTATCGATGGCAACTGCGGTGAGGGTGTGTTGCCCGTTCTGGAAAACAATCGTAGGAGTGTAAGTCCAGGCTCCGCCGTCGTTGACCAGCGCCGTGCCAATCTGCAAGCCGTCAAGACGAATGCTGATGGTTGTGCCAGGTTCACCCGTGCCGTTAAGCGTTGGGCGATTATCGTTGGTGACTTCATTGATATCCAGTGCGCCGGTTCGGCCCGGCACGTCATCAACCAGTTGGGTAATCACCGGAGCCACAGGCGCGAGGCTGTCGACGGTAATACTCCAGCTGTTTGACGTTTCACTGCGGTTAAGCGCATCGTCCACGGCGACGGCGGTTAAAACATGTCCGCCCTCCGGTAAATGGACAGTTGGCGTAAACGACCAACTGCCGTTGGAGAGCACGTTAGCGGTGCCAATTTGGTTGTCACCGCTGTAGATATAAACCAGCGTTCCTGGCTCGCCGGTGCCGGTGATTGTCGGCGTACTGTCGTTGGTCAGCCCGCTTTGCGGGACAGGACCGGTCACGTTTGCCACGTTGTCTTCCACGGAAACTATCGTCGGCGTCTGTGCAGGGGTAATGTCCGGGGCGGTGGCGTTCGCCGTTGGCCCCGTGTTTCCGGCTTTATCGGCGGCCTCGGCGGTGAGGATTTCGCCGTTCAGTTTTGGCGGAGCGATGGTCACGCTAAAGTTGCCCTGATCGTCCGCTTTGCCTTCGCCAATTTTTACGCCATCTTCGCGGATGGTCACGGTGCTGCCAGGTTCTGCGGTTCCGGTGACTTTGGTTCCGTCACCGGAAACGACAGGATTAGCGGGGGCTAACGGTTCGGTGGTGTCAGGCGCATCGGCTTGGCCCGGCAGGCTGGTATTGCTTGATGTGTCCGTTGCCATAACGAGCAGCACTTCGCCATTGATTTGCGGTGGGTAAATGGGGACGGTAAAATATCCGTCGCCATCCGCTGTCGCTTCACCAATGACATCGCCGTTAGGGGCTTTTACCGTGACGGTGCAGTGAGGTTCTGTGGTGCCTGTGACACTGTTCCCGCCGGCTGCGACAGCCAGATTTGCTGGCATGCCGGGCGCGATATTATCGGGGGCGGTCGTTGTGGCTGGAAGACTGGTATTCCCCGCCTCATCGGTGGCGACAACGCGAATGGTCTCGCCATCAATCTGTGCCGGGGACAGGGGGATGACAAAATTGCCGTTGCCATCCGCTTTGCCCGTCGCAATCGGCTGATTGTTGCTGGTAATGGTGATGGTGCTATTCGGCTCTGCGGTCCCGCTGACCTCAGTGCCCGCAGGATTGAGGGTCATCACTGGGGCGTTCGGTGCGAGGGTATCCACCATCAAGGTAAACGCATCGGAGGGAACGCTGACATGGCCTACGGCATCGGTCGCGGTGAGGGTCAGGGAGTGATTACCTTCAGACAGGGCCGTGCCGGGCGTAAACGTCCAGCTACCGTTAGCGCCTACCTGGGTGGTGCCGATTTGCACGCCTTTGTCGTAAATCGTAATCAGTGTACCGGGTTCGCCGCTACCGCTCAGCGTCGGGCGGGCATCATCGGTGAGTTGGTTTTGAGTGAGAGGGCCGGTAATGCTCCCGGTATCATCGTTCACCAGAATCAGGGTAGGAGCATCAGGTGTTACGAGATCGGGCGCGGTGACGTGGCCATCTTGACTGATATTTCCTGCGGCGTCGGTCGCAGTTGCGGTGATTTGCTCGCCGTTAATCAGCGGCGTGCCCAATTCGATGGTGAATTTCCCGTCGCTGTCAGCCTGGCCTGTGCCAACCAAATTACCGTTTGCGTCTTTGAGCGTGATAGTGCTGTTGGGTTCGGCCGTACCGGTCACGGTAGTACCGTCCGCGGAGAAGGCGAGATTGGTCGGCGCGTTGGGTGGCGTCGTGTCTGAATTGAGAGGGTTCTCGGAATTTCCCAGGTTGCCGGGATTATTATTCCCGCCACCACTTCCACCTCCTCCTCCTCCGCTACCCGCCGCCACGGCAATGCCCCCCGCGACCGCTGCGCCACCGAGTACCCACGGCCAAATCGCGGCACCGCCGGACGCGTCGCCCCCTGACGCCGCCATAAGGGCGTCAATCGAGGAGATAGCTTCGTAATGTTACACTGCGGTGGGGTCTTCAATCCACCACAATGCGCCGTTGCCTTCTTCCAGCACCAGCATGCTCGCGCCCTGCGCATCACCGACGTAGAAGTTTTTCAGCGTAATGGTTTCGCCGGAGTTCAGGCTGACGACCAGGTCGTTTCCGTTACGGGCGTAGTGGGAAATATCCGCTCTACCCACGTGGAGCTTAACAATTGAGGATTGACTCAAAGAGACTTGATTACCTTCCGTGGTGGTTTCCACGCCAGTGAGTTTCGAAATGACAGAGATTTGGCTCATATATAATGACTCCCGACAGATTTTTTAATGGCGTGCAAGACGAAGCCAGGTTTTTTGCGGGTAATGAGCGCCCCCGGCGGAGTCGCTATTTATTTAAATAGTGCTCACCGTGATTTATCTTCAGAGCGGCCGATGCCCGCCAGCATATCGAGTGGCTACATCAGATTATTCAAAGAATGTGCTGTGGAAAAATGCCTATTTGCTTTTTATCTGTTATTTAAAACCTTGTAAATTATAACGGTATTGTTTTTGATTGCCTAAAAATGATATAGCTACAAATAACAAATTAAGCAAATTAAGTGCCATTGATATCGCAGTTAAGCCGGTGTGAAGCGACTGTTTACGCATGTGAATGATGCAGTTTGAACGGCCTTTGATGTGCTCCAGACAAGGGTTGTGCGATGGGTTGTTAATGCGCTTTGAAATTTGAAAGGCGTGATGGGTGATAAATATATTTTTCGGAGAGTTATGTAAATATATAGTCAATTTAGAATGGCTAAAGTTTGAGTTTAGTTGCAGTGCATAATTGGATTTAAGATATATTATGTTTGCGCCCGTCGTTTAAAATAACACTGGAAATATAATGATGCTGTGCTAGTCAAAATGATAATTAAGCTATCGTTAATTGTTTATTTGAATTAACGGCTCACGCTTACGTAATGAATACGCAGTTAGCATGATGTTTATATCAATAAAAATTTCATTTTCGTCGAATAGAACGGGAGGCTCAGGCGTTTACAGCTTGTTGACCTGACAAACCTCACCAGGAGTAGAAAATGAAAGCCAAATCGCCACGTTTGAACGCCCGTTCCCTTGCTATCTCAATGCTGTTATTTTGCTTCCAGGCACCGCAGGCATTGGCGATGGGGGATGATAATACCGAGAGCAAAACGCCCGATTGCCCGAAAGGCCAGGTTTATGACAGCGGGACGAAACAGTGTGTGCCCGAGAAATCGACCCGCCTTAGCGATCAGGATAAAACCAGCTATGCCTATCATCTCGCCAAAAAAGGTGAGTACCAGGCGGCGTTAAATTTGCTGGATACGCTGAAAAATGCCAATACTGCTGAGGCGTGGAATTATCGTGGTTACGCGACGCGTAAGCTGGGGCGCACGGACGAAGGAATCGGTTATTACCAGCGTTCGCTTGCCCTTGAACCGAATTACGCCAAAGCTCGCGAATATCTGGGAGAGGCCTGGATGGTGAAAGGCCGCCCGGATCTGGCAAAAGAACAACTGCAGGTTATCGCCGGAATTTGCGGCCAACATTGCGAAGAGTATCGCGATCTCCAGAGCGCGATTAACGGGCATCCGGAATCCTGACCCTTACAGGAGCATGAAAAATAACCACCAGTGACGTTCGCCAACATCTTGCAGCCCATCTTACGCGCCTTTGGCGCTACGGCCTGGTGCTGTCTCGTAATCGGGATCTTGCTGAGGAGCTGGTTCAGTCCACCTGCGTGCGCGCGCTCGAAAAGAGCGCGCAATACTCGCCCGGCACGCGTATCGACCGATGGTTGTTCTCGATTCTTCATTCGATTTGGATCTCCGATCTCCGCGCCCGTCAGGTCAGAATGGGGCAGGGATTTGTGCCCAGCGACGAGCTGATCGCCCCGGATACGCATGGGCAGAATGAGGATCGGATGCACTACCAAAAAATTATGCAGAGCGTGAATGCCCTCCCGGAAGCGCAGCGAAATGCGGTGTTTTTGGTGTATGTCGAGGGATTTACCTATCAGGAGGCCGCAGACACGCTGTCGGTGCCGATTGGCACGATAATGAGCCGGCTGGCAACGGCACGGACAACGCTTGCCAAATCGGCAGCCATGCGACCGGTGGCAAAGGAGAAACGATCTTGAAATCGCTACGTTTTGCGCCCCCTTATGACGATGATGCGATAGTCGCCTGGCTTGACGGCGAAATGGATCGCGCTGACGCTCAAGCCTTTGAACAACAGCTAAACAGCGATGAAAAACTCGCCGCACGTACCGCTGAGCTGATGAAAAGCAATCAGGATTATCCAGGCGCGTTTGCGCCGTTACTGGACGATGCACCGTCCGCGCGAATGCAGGCAAAACTGGACGCTTATCTGGACGCGCAGTCGACGAACCGTGCCGGAGTGAGCCGTCGGGCGTTGATCGCCGCATCGCTCAGTTTCCTGGTTATCGGTTCGAGGTTGGGTTATCTGGCGCGCCCATCCGAAGAGATGCGCGACGAAAATGGCCATATTCGCGATCTCGAGGCCCAATACATGTCGCTGTATAGCGCTGAAACGCTGCTCGATCTGGACAGCTCGACGTCAGCACTGCAAAAAGGGCTGGCGCGCACGGCGCAGGATATCGGGCTACACGTCAATGAACAGCAACTCGCTTTGCAGAGCGCGGAGCTTAAAATGGTCCGCATCCTGCGCTACGAGAGCACCTCTATCGCGCAGATAGCCTGGATACATGCGGATTACGGCCCGATGGCGCTCTGCATTTCTCCGCTGGAGCAGGAAAGTCGCACCGATATCACCCGTGAAACGCGACACGGCATGAACGTCGCGTGGTGGAATAGCCGGGGCTATCAATTTGTCCTTATCGGACGAAATCCTGCGTCGCAATTACAGGACAGCGCACGGCGATTACACTCTGCACTCTCATGATTTGGCATGGATATCAATTTTGATATTGATGCGATCGTCGACCACCATGGCGAATTTGTCCATGTGCCAGGCGGAACGGGAGATGGCGGTAGTGGCGTGAAGGGAGATCGCATCGGTCACTTTGCGATCGTCCAGTACCGCCTCAAGGATCACCGGACGCTGAACATCCTTTACCTGTAACGAGCCAAATACCCTGAAACGACCGTTCCCAAGCGACACCACTCTGGTGCTGCTGAACACAATATTGGGGTAGCGCGCGGCATCGAAAAACATGTCACTTTTAAGCTGCCACGTCAGCAAACTGTTGGAGGCGACCAGCGTCGAGACGGGGATTTTCACGTTGATACGATCGGCAAACTCATTCTCGGGATCTAAGGTCACATTTCCCGTCGCGCTGTCGAGATTGGCCCAGGAAAGAATGCCGCCGAACGCGCGCCAGGAGAGGGTGATAGGCGTGCTGTGTGTATCAATGGCATAGCTGACAGGCATTGCGCGTAAGCTCGGGCACAGGATCAGCGTAAGCAAAAGTAGTGTAAGGCGAATCATCGTGGGATCTCCAGTGAGCGACAGGGTGTAAACGCATGGAGTCGAAAAGTTATTCGAGAAATTTTTAAGCAGGCAATAAAAAAGGCCGCGAGGCGGCCTTTAGAAGGGGAGAAACGGGCTTATTCAGTGACTTTCTTTTCCAGCTCTGCTGCGCCTTCTTTAGTCTTATTCCAGCCTTTCTCAGTACCTTCTTTGGTGGCATCCCACCCTTTCTCGGTACCTTCTTTGGTTTTATGCCAGGCTTTCTGCGAATCTTCACTCACTTTGCTGCCAAAACTTTCGCTTTTTCCTTCAGCGGCATGTTCAGATTTCAGCTTCAGCTGTTCGCCTTTGTGCTGCTCTTCATGCAGTTTTTGCTTTGCGTTGTTCGCGTTTTCATTTGCGGCGGCAACGGTATCGTCGGTTGCATGTGTGGTTGCGGCAAAAACAGGCGTCGCCAGCAGAAGTGCAGATAATGCAATAATTGTCTTTTTCATCATATCCTCAACTAACGTTATTCATGTTATGAGCGTGTAAAGGATGGCACGAGCGAAGCGGCACGGCTCTAGGAAAAAACTGTAAGTGGATCAGTGGGGTTTAGACGAGGGGAATGTTATTGCGATTTTTATACCGACAAACCTATCACCGCGTTGACTACTGATGAGGCCATAAACACCCCGCCGACTATCAAAAAAGTACGTTCTTTACGCGTAGCCGCAAGTACGAGCATGGCAATCGCCACGACGAAGAAGGGGAGGGCGATGATGCTGAAAGTGTTTATGAGGGAGCCTGCGATTAATAGACGTCAAACGAGTCAGAACATCCTAATGTGAAACGCTCCCGTGGATAAGCCGTTAAATTTAATGGGGTGGACTGAGTGTCTGCGTGCTGTTTTAAATGACGAAAACCTGGCAACAACATCGCTCATTCCACCGTTATTGGTCGTCACGTTCCTGGGCTGCGCGCTGACGATCGTAGTACTCATCTTCTGCGGCAATGATTTCATCCATCAGCGAACCCATATCCACATCCTGAAGCTCTTCAACAAAGAGACCGGTCAGCGGAGATTCTGGGGTTAACTTCCCATCTTCATACAACGCCCAAATCTCTTTCGCATAACGCGTTTGCAATAGCTGCGGGGCGAACTGGCCGTAATAGGCGGTGATGTTGCCTACATCACGTTCAAACATGGCCTCAGCGTGGTTGTTCGCGGCGGCGTCGACGGCCTGCGGAAGGTCGATAATCACCGGACCTTGAGCATCAAGTAACACGTTAAATTCTGATAAGTCGCCGTGTACGATGCCAACGCATAACATGCGAACGATGTTGCGGATCATCGTGTGGAAATCAGCAACGGCGCTTTCTTCCGTTAACGTCACATCGCTAAGGCGTGGAGCTACCATGCCTTCTGCATCAGTCACCAGCTCCATCAATAACACGCCATCGATACACATATAGGGCTGCGGTACGCGCACCCCGGCGTTCGCGAGACGGAACAGTGCATCGACCTCGGCCATTTGCCAGGTCTCTTCTTGTTGCTTACGCCCGAACTTTGAGCCTTTTTGCATGGCGCGCGAATTACGCGTGTTACGGACTTTACGCCCTTCCTGATAGTGCACCGCCTGCTTAAAGCTACGCTGCGAGGCTTCTTTGTACACTTTGGCACACTGGATTTTGTCGCCGCACATGACAGTGTAAACGTCGGCTTCTTTGCCACTTTTCAGGCGCTGAAGTACATCGTCTACCAGACCGTCATCGATCAGAGGTTGGATTCTGTTTGGAATTTTCATGCCGCTTTATACCTTATTTCAGGTGCTTTTCGTACCAATAATACAGGCGGTGATACTGAAAATGAAGGCTGCGCCAGACCGATGTGAATGTAAGGGTTGGTAAGATGGCTGACCCAGCTCAGGTTTGTTATTGAGGAGCACATTGTAGATAGCAGAAGGGCTTGTTTTTGTCGCGTTCAGCAGCAGGTCATAAACTGCACCGGCATGGAGGGCAGCACTCAGTGATAAAAATTCGGTGTCTGCGAGAGGCGCTCTCTTTTACCTATCACTGTTCTTACGCGAATGGAGATATGTTTTAGGCGTACGTTTTGCCATCTACTTAAACGTTTGCCCGTTATCACAGGATGAAGACGCATTCTCTCGGAACACAACGGACAAACTGAAAGCACAAAAAAGCCCGCAGGGCTTGTGCCGTGCGGGCTCTTAGGACTTCATCGGATGACTCTGGTAATCACCGATGGAGAATTTTGGTGGGCTGGTACACCTGATGCGGTTGATGTTCTTTGCCTGTGCCTTGATGTCGCAGACAATGGCGGCATCGGAGAAGACGAAGAGAAGCAGCTCAAGAAAATCGCCCAGGCTTTGCAATTGCCACTGGATCAATACCTGTGATCGGCAAACTTCGCCTGCTGTCCATCGCCGTGCTGTTGTTCCTGGTGGTGGCAGTCGATTTTACCGAGCGGGCAATGTCGGTGCTCGCTGATGGTGTGCTGGTGGCCGGTGTGATTACGGTCGCCCTGCCGCTAATACGCCGCAAAAAATAGTGCCCTTATAGTGCGTCCTGCGGGGCGCATTCATTAAGGCTACTGAAAGATATGTTACAGGGGCAAAAGATACATTTCATCAGTACCCCTGTATCGTCATTTTACTCATTCTGCAGGTTGTCAGAAATATCCATGCTGGCAACTGATTGGACTTTCCAGGCGCCATCTTCCTTAACCATGCAGTCAATTACAGTGTGATCCCGCTTTTTGCCGAATGAAATATACACCTGCATGCAAGCGGCATCGTAATCAAGCGCCCGGACATTGACTGTTCCCCAGTCATCTTCATAGCCCTGGGCTTTAATGAACATATCGACGTCTGGCACGTCATATTCATTGGGATCCAGTTTATCCATGGCTTTGAGCCTGCTGATCGTTTCGTGGGTAACGTAGCGGCTTAACGCTGCATAATCAGTAAGTGGTTCTTTCCCGCTCATTATTTGCGAGATGTACCACTTATTAAACTGCAGCGCTGCGGATGCCTCAGGGGATAACTTTTGTGCAGCGGATACAATAGCGGGCAGAAACAGAGCTGCCAGCATTAATTTTTTCATGTCAATCATGCCTGTAAATTGCATACGCGGGTTTTACTTCCCGGTATTCCGGTCCCGGATACATTGTCCGTTGAACAAAATCAGAGTACCAGACACCATGCCCGTCATATATGCATGCGTGCCCGAAGGTATGGTGTGCTGTGGCCTGGATGACAGCCACGTCGCCTTCAATCGGTTCGCCGTAAACCTGGTGGAATCCGACCAGTACGAGATTGCTTGCTTTTCATATCCTTTGCGAAATGCGTGTTTTGCAGATTTGCGCCGCCAGCACGAATGGCATTTGACACGAACTCTGCACATCTTTTCTGGCTATGCTGTCCAGCGTGCTGACGCGCGAAGACAACGGCTTTATGGGCACTCCACACAATTTATTTCCCTATTAGTTGAATGAGTGACAAGGGAAACATTACGCCGGTAAGTCACGCGGTTATGTAATGAATAGTGACGTGGTATTAACCACTATCCATATGATTTATATATATTAAGCAATCAATAATTCAATATTATGTCCGCCGCTGTGTGGGCTTTTTTTGTGGACGAAACCAAATGCCTTATAAACATACGCTAGCCTGCTGATTGTTGAGCACCTTGCAGGTGTATCGGCTGACCTGCTGTTTACCTGCCCGCCGTATGCCGATCTCGAAGTGTATTCCGATAACCCTGCAGACATATCGACGATGGATTACCCGGCCTTTATGACTGCGTACCGGCAGATTATTGCCCGGTCGCTGTCGCTGCTGCGGGATAACCGTTTCGCTGTGATAGTGGTCGGGGATGTGCGAGACAAAAAAGGTCTATACCGCAACTTTGTTGGGGATACCGTCCAGGCGTTTATTGATGCCGGTGCGCGCCTGTATAACGAGGCAATTCTGGTTTCGCCGCTGGGTAGTCTGCCGGTGCGCGCTGGTGGCCCGTTCACGAAGTCCAGAAAGCTGGGGAAAACGCACCAAAACGTCCTGGTGTATGTGAAGGGCGATCCGGTTGAGGCGACGAAGTTTTGCGGCGCTGTCGATGTTGCTGATGCTCTGGCGCAGTTCGGGGAAGGTGAAGAATGAATTTACCGGTCGAACAAATCCAGGCGTATGCCGCCCGGCGCTTAACAGAGCAGCAGGTTGCAGATGTGCTTAACCTGCGGCTGCCTGACATTAAAAGCGATCCCGATATTTACGCGCAGTATCGTGAGGCTATCCGTATTGGACGTGCGAAAGGTGAAGCGGAGCTGCGCGACGGGCTGTATAAGCGTGCGAAGAACGGAGAGGTAAAAGCTTTTCTGTTTCTGATGCGCAGGGAACAGGATCACAGGGATTAAACGTTATGCCAGCAAGAACACCAACACCGTGCCGTGTGCGTGGCTGCCACGCACTGGTTAGCGACCGTTCAGGCTACTGCGAGATCCACAAAAGCGAAGGCTGGTCACGTTATCGAAAGCAAAAAAATTCTGGCAAGAATCCATTCCATTACAAACTCCATCATATATTAAGCCGCAATAAAAGCATGGTTAATAGACTTAACTCAAATTGGTTTTATAGATCAATTTCAACGGATTGATCTATAAAACGATCATGCGGGTGAAGTATGCAGGTCGATGTGTTTAAAACTTCACATCACAGGGAGTACGAAATGTCATTGAGAATAATCATTTCCGGCATCTATGCGGATCCGGAGGGAAAGCCATTACCGGCCAAAACCTTAACGTTTGAATCGCTTTATAACTCGTCACAAACGCAGCTCAAAACCACAGTGCAGGTCGTGACAGATAAAGACGCAAACTACTCGGTAGCGCTGGTGCCGAATTATTACAACGTTTGCGAACTTGACGGAAAAGGCCGGTCAAAATGGCCAGGCAATATTCAGTTATTTGCGGATAGCCCGTCGGGAACGCTTAACGAGTATTTCACCGCGTTTAGAACTGATCAGGTGCAGCCAGGCATTTTAATGGAAATGGAGGAGATTTTAGAAGAAACGAAGGCCGCAGCGGCTGATGCCGGGTTTAATCCGTGTGGCCCGTGGAACTCAACCACAAGCTATAAAAAGAATGATTTAGTGCAGTACAGCGGCAGCCAATATCTGGCCACCGCGCCGGTAATGGCTATTGAGCCACCGTTCGCACCATGGTCTCTTTTCGTTTCAGCCGGGGACAATGGATTACCGGGACCGTCAAATATACTGACCGTTGGCACTGTGCAAACATTGCCGCCGGGCAGTTCTGCAACCGTTGAGATTGTGGGCGATAGCCCAGCACAGGTTTTAAATTTCGGTATTCGGCTCCCGATCATTCAATGATTGATTGTGATATGACGGTGAACGGCAAAACGTATCCGCTCACGCTAACTGCCGATGATTACACTGAACATGTGCTGCTGTTCTTTGCTAATGCGAAAGCCGGTTAATACGGTGATGTAGCAGAGTACAAACCTTTGTGATGTGATTTTATTTGCAAGGAATGATTGTAAAAAGCACGACTATTGAAGTGTTTAGGCAGGTATGAGAGCGGGGGATTTTGTTGCACTTATTTACATAAAGAAAAACCCCAGACGGTTAAATCTGGGGTTCTTTTAAAGTGCACGTGCATTTCACGTGCATATTTTTGTCTTTTCACTGTCTGCGTACTGTCTGGTCAGTGTCCATAAGTGGCTGTTTTTATTGCCGCTGTCCGGTTGCAGTCCTGTTAAAAGGGCTGGGGTCTCTGTGCTTTGAATTTTATCTTGTTGATATTTAATATTTTAATTTAAATTTATTTCGTGGAGGGTTCCAAAAAGGAACCTTAAAATATAACCATAGCACGTTGAATGGTTCCAGTACGCCAAGTGAATTCAAAATAACATGCCAGTGTAATCATGTCTGCTATGAGCTAGGTGCGGACACTGGGTTTACCGTTTCGGCAAAACTTAACTGGCAGATATCGATACGACACCAGACCCGCTAAACAACATGCGGATACTGTACTGCACCCATTTAGTTGGACTCTCAAACTGGAGAGTCCCATGCCCGGACGTAAATATTCCTTTGAAGAACGCCTGAAAGTCGTTATGCACTACTTTGCTAGTGAAGAAGGCTATCGTTTAACATCTTCCCGTTTCAACATTCCCCGAACCCAGGTGAGAATCTGGGTTGCAGCCTATGATGCTTATGGTGAAAAGGGATTAAAGCCCAGAGACAAAGGCGTGACTATCGATCCTGAAATCAGAATTGAAGCTGTGAAAGCCGTGCTTTCAGGTCAGATGTCCCAGACTCAGGCTGCCACAAGGTTCAATGTTGCAGGTGCAGCATCAGTAGCCAAATGGATGAAAGTATTCCATGAGCATGGTGAGGAAGGGCTACGCTCACTTAAGGTAGGCAAAAAAAGGGAATCATATATGGCCGAGCATCCTGAACTTGTTGAGGTCGTAGAGGAAAGGTCAAAAGCGCGTCGAATACATGAACTTGAAAGGAAGATCAAATTCCTTGAATTGCGGATACTTTATCTGCAAAAGCTGAAAGCCTTAGTTCGGTGAGGGATAAGGTTCGCGTTATTGACGAGCTAAGGCAGCATTACCCACTTGATCAGCTACTGAATGCAGCCGGGATACCACGAAGCACGTTTTATTATCATCTTAAAGCCCTTCGCTCTCCGGGAAAATATGATGAAGTAAAGTGTAGAATCAAAGAGATATATGATGAGAACCTTGGCCGCTATGGTTATCGTCGGATAGCGATGGCGCTCAGAAGGGAGGCGGGGGTGATTAACCACAAAGTGGTTCAGCGCCTGATGAACTTACTTGACCTCAAAGCTGCTATCAGAGTTAAACGCTACAGTTCTTGGCGTGGCGAACGGGGCAGCTCAGTTGACAACATTCTGCAGCGAAATTTTAAAGCCAGCCAGCCTAATGAAAAATGGGTTACAGATGTCACCCAATTTGCTGTCAATGGCCGCAAACTCTACCTTTCTCCGATCATCGATCTTTTTAATAACGAAGTCATTTCCTACAGTATTTCAGAACGTCCAGCTATGGCAATGATTGATGACATGCTGAATAAGGCACTTACCAGACTGGACATGAACAGAAAGCCAATTCTCCACTCGGAGCAGGGCTGGCAATACCGGCACCGGTGGTACCAGTATCAGTTACGAGAGTTCGGAATCGTGCAAAGCATGTCCCGCAAAGGAAACTGCCTCGATAACGCCTGCGCCGAATGTTTTTTCGGAACGTTAAAATCAGAATGCTTTTACACTAATAAATTCAACGATATTGACGAGCTTAAAGTCGTTCTTGAGGACTATATTCGATACTACAACACCCAACGAATCAGTCTAAAATTTAACGGGCTTAGTCCTGTTGAATACCGCCTCAAAACCTATCCGTTGCGAATTTAGCAAGGTGATTTTCATTAAGGATGCCACCAGGACAATATGTGTAAAAATACGAACGAGCTTTTTGCTAAGGATGTCTGCATCTCTGATGAGGATGTTAAAATTACCAGGGCCAGAAACTCATTTGAAATGAACGAGCATATTTCTGCTTAAAGCTGTGAGTTCAACGGGTCGACGTAACGCTATCCTTAATCGAGGGGGGGGCATGAACCGAAATTGTATTGTTGTAGCTAAATTGAGATGTCGATCCTGGGGCGGATGTCTTTCAGCACTGATTATGATGTGATACCCAAATGTTGCCGGTACTTCATCGGACTCATCGAGAAGCGGGAATACATTCCCATTCGGACGCCGGATAGATTCTCACAAGCCAACTTATCGTCAAATCGGCGTCGTAAAAGGTAGTGACCATAGACTCTGCTTGACAAGATGGCCCGCATTTAAAGAGAGGAAAATGGCGGTTCGCTCCTCGCGACAAGTTCAAGGATCCTGTAAAAACCGCATTACTGTTACAATCTATTACTATAGGACGAGCCCGAGAACCTCTGAACTATATTTTAACCTTTCTTCAGACTCACGAGTGATGCATCTACTTAAAACAGTTAAGCACACGACGGTGTATAACAGAATTCAGGATATGGTATATGCCAGGTAACTTGTTCAAATCTTATTCTTCTTTACTGAAAACATCGCTGGGCAAGAGTATGGCTGTTTTTCTTCTGCTCACCGCCATGGCTGTTGCTGCCATCAATGGCTGGACGATGTGGAGTTCATGGCAATACCAGCTTACTAAAAGCGAGAATGATGCCCGAAATCTTTCCTTTTCCTTGGCCCGGCAGGCGGAAGATGCTTTTTTACAAGTCGACATAATCCTTTCTGAGATAGTCAGGCAGCTTACCCAAAATGGTATGAAGTATGCCAATATCCCGCTTTTCGCATATCATTTGAAAGAGTTACACGGTAAGTTGCCCCAACTTCATGGCCTGTTTATCTACGATAATCAGGGGAACTGGGTAGCGACATCAGGCGGATATATCCCTGCAAAAGCCAATAACGCAGATCGAGAATATTTCATCTGGCACAAGCATCATACAGATAATGCTATACATCTCGGCCATGTTGTCCGGAGTCGTTCCACCGGCGATCTGGTTATTCCTGTATCAATGCGACTTAACGATGCAAATGGGCTTTTTGCGGGTGTGGCGCTCGCTACGATAAAAATTGATTATTTCAGGCATTACTACAATTACTTCACGCTTGGAAAGCGGGATATTCTTGGAATCATGCTGGCTGACAGTTCCGTTATCTATATCCGGCCTTTTCCTGATTCCGTCATCAACAAAAATCTTTCCGGGAGCCCGCTTTTTGCATCTCTTCTTAATTCAAATGAAAGCGGCAGCGCCACCTGGTCTTCCGCAATTGATGGGGTGGAAAGAATTTTTGGATATGCCCGCCTGGAACAGTATCCACTTGTAGTGGCGGCTGGCTATGACAGGGATCAGATCCGCACAGACTGGCTGGCATCAAATATAACAGATGCTGCATTGAATTCGGCTCTGCTAGTCATGATGTTTATTATGGGATTCTTTGTACTGCGTCAGGTAAACGCCAACGTGAGGAACCAGAATGAGCTGACTCAGATGCGGGATGAGCTGACCACTATAAATCATACATTGCAGTTGCTGGCACTGCTGGATGGACTGACCGGGCTGGCGAATCGCAGACAGTTTGATACTTACCTCTATCAGAGTCTTGAGCGATCGCGGAAAGAGAGGCAGCCGCTTTCCCTGATCATGATCGATGTCGACTTTTTTAAACGCTATAACGACACATATGGCCACGTAGCCGGTGATATCTGCCTGAAAAAAGTGGGCAGCGTACTGAACGCACTTGCTCAACGAAAGGGTGATCTAGCGACCCGCTACGGCGGCGAAGAGTTTGCCGTTATTTTGCCGCGGACTGGCGAAGCTGAGGCGAAGCGTTTTGCTGAGAGGGTAGTGATGAGCGTGAGAAAAACAGCTATAGGGCACAACACCACAGACATCTCAGAAAAAATCGTTACTGTCAGCGCAGGTTGCGCTTCATTGTTATCTGTGGGACTGGCCAATGAGGCGGAAATACTTAAAGAAAGAGCTGACCAGGCGCTGTACGAGGCGAAAAGGGCTGGGCGTAACTGTGCGCGGAACTGCTAAACAATCGGGAAAATGCTCATTCATACTCAGTGCAACTTCATTATTTGTGGGTGTTTTTTTCCAGCCTTTTTCCAGCCAGTGTTTATTATGTAAGCTAAGTTTTATTTAACTTTACCGTTTCATAAACTTTTTTAAGCTCTGTGTGCCAGAATTATTGGCATAAAGCGCACAAGGTTATGGTGCCACTGTTGTGTTGTAGTCGGCAGGAGATGATGTCCCCTGCCACTTTTTTGAGCATTATCGCCCCTCACCATCACTCCCATATTAGGCTTCCTGTCAACGCAGCCTGCTTCATTCA
Source organism: Lelliottia sp. (assembly GCF_045627565.1). Classification (NCBI taxonomy): domain Bacteria; kingdom Pseudomonadati; phylum Pseudomonadota; class Gammaproteobacteria; order Enterobacterales; family Enterobacteriaceae; genus Lelliottia; species Lelliottia sp. Next base: position 100,979 of record NZ_JAZQNX010000019.1, read on the forward strand.
AACTTCTATTGTATGGTGATGCAGACCACTACTACCCTTTAAGTCTCGTGAACCATGATGCTAACGAACCACCAGTACCGGGCATTTCGCATGACGCACAACAGCACCTGCATTTGAACCCAGTAGATAGGTCGAAACATCAGGACGATGAGAAGCAATAATGATGAGGTCAGCATTTATGGCATCGGCAAGTTTGAGAATTTGATCTTTGGGGGATCCGGCTATCGCGTGTGTCTCGAATTTATTTTCGGGCAATCTAAATTGTTTAACAATTTCATTTAGCTTAGATAAAACCTCATACTGTAATTCATTGATATCCGGTACCTCCGCCGAATATGCTATACCTAATGTGGAATAATAAGGTAGTGAAGGGATAACCGTTAGAAAATGCACCTTGGCTATGTTAATGGCTGAGTTTTGTTGTACATGCGGAATGACTAGCTTTGTAAGCTCAACTTCCGATATATCGATCGGTACGAGTATTGACTTATACATTTCACGCCCCCTACATAACAATACAAAAAATAAGTGTACTCATAATCTGTTACTGGATGTGTGTTCTGCTTCAAAAGCAGAACATTTTTTAGGAATTTAAGAGAACTTTGAGACGATATGAATCGTAACGTGTGGCTCTCCCTCTTGCACAAATGCGAGAACTTTCACGGGTTCCTTGATATGGGGTAGTGTAACTATCTTGCAAGAGATCTGTTTCCCGGACTTTGTCCGAGGTATGTTTAACTGTTCACAACACATCATCTATACTGGACGCTGTCTCGCTTTTACTTATAATTATTAGATGTAAGTGAATATATTCAACTATCATAATAAAGTTATTTTAGTGGTTTAATGGTTTTTGTGGAAAATTTTGAGTCCGGTAAGGAGATATCATGAGTACTGTTAACAAATTTGGACAGATAACTGGTCGTGAGGTTCCAGTATGGTCAGTACGTGAGACCCCTGAGAGTATAGATCTGAATGGAGTTTGGTGTCAGGTACGACCTTTGAGGCCAGATGACGCGCAGACACTCTTTCATGAGTGGCAAAGTATTGATGATGACAGGGACTGGACATATCTAAAAGACAGTAAACCTACAACTTATATTCAGTGTATCAATTACTTTAAAAAACTATCAGAATCCCACCAATGCTTATATCTTGCTGTCATAGATAAAAGGGATAATTTAGTTAAGGGTATTTTTTCTGTTAATTACACAGATACAGAAAATGGTGTTTTCGAACTTGCGGAGGTGAACTGGACACCGTTGATGAAAAGAACACAAATGAGTACAGAAAGTATTTATCTTATTCTTAACTTGTTTTTTAATCGTCTTGAATTCAGAAGGTGTGAATGGAGAACAAATATTTATAATGAAGATGCCATAAAATCTGCGCAGCGATTAGGTTTCATTCATGAAGGTATCCTTCGTGATAAAAAAATCACCAAAGGATATAGTGAAAGTATTTCCATTTTTTCTATAATTTCAGCAGACTGGCCAGTTATCAATAAAGCAATGATGATATGGTTAAGAAAAGAAAACTTTGACGATCGCGGACGGCAAATTCGAAAGTTAAAAGAGTTTTTTTAACGTTGAAAAAAACCAGAGTGTTTACAAATACTCTGGTTTTTATATTCTTATTAGGTTCTATTAATTAACCGTTTAGGGTGTGACTCTCTATTTTGTGAGATAAGTTTGACAGCTTCGGGGAAGCCTAATGCTTTTGAATAATACCATCCCTGGATACAACTTCCTGGCCAGAATTCTTTCAGGTATTCAACTTGAATCTGAGTTTCCACCCCCTCAAAAATGATTTTTTCAGATATATGTTTGAACATGGTCTGAAGTCCGGGAAGGATATTTTTTCTAAAAGAAGTTGTCCCTATTGTATCAGTAAAACACTTGTCTATTTTAATTTCATCAATTTCTAGGGCAGAGATTAGATTCAAATTGGAATGGCCTGTACCAAAATCATCTATGGCAAATCTAACACCAATTAATTTATATTTTTCGATAAATAATTTCATATCCTCTAAATTACCACCATGCCTTTCTGAAATTTCAAGGAGAATTAGCCCATTGGGAATCTGATAATCCTGAATCAAATTTATCAGCGTGGAACTGAACCGCTCAGAATGAAGGTCGCTCACGTTGATATTGATACTCAGAAAAATATTATACTGAATCGCGACGTGAATAAAATCATGGATAGCGTGCTTTAATACATATAATGTTACTTCTTCCTGTAAACCATCTGTTTCAGAAAGAGGAATGAAAACATCAGGGCCGATAGAACCTAAACGATCATCGTTCCAGCGAAGAAGCGTTTCAAATCCACAAATACTTTCATTCTTAATTTTAAATATTGGTTGATAAACAAGCGATAAGCCATCTTGTTGTAATGCTTTTGCAAACATTACAGATAACGAATCCCTTGATTCTTTTTTACTTATTATAATTATATAAGCCATAGACCCAGACATTATTGAAAGTAGCAACAACACTAAACCTACACCCCAATGTGCTCCCGTCACTCCCTGAAAATAAGCACCTCCAGTGACACTTATGTCATATCGGTTACTCAGTTGCGTGGAAATGGTAAATTTAAATGGTAAGCCTGTATGCTTATCGAGGAGACCGGCATAAGGGCCAATTTTAAAATAATGATTATTGTGATCCCTGTCTCCGATTACAGCACTGAAATCTTTTGTATGCATATCAGTTTCAAATCTTTTAAAAGAAAATGGGGAAATAATAATGCTCACGCCATTTTTTATATAAATGTCAGCTGAAATTTTATCAAGAAGTGATACACCAAAAAGCCACGTACTATCGTTTATTTGTATTTTTTTTTCAAAACGGTTAAGAGGAATGTGGGCCTGAAATATACCCCATGTCGCTGTACATGTTAGACCAATTTGCGTGACATAACCAACATCCTTAATCAAAGGATAAGGCCATATAAAAATCCTAAGTTGCTGTAGGTTTTCATAGGAGCAGGGAGCACTACTAATTCCTTCATTGAGATTAGCCACATGTCCTACCGTCTCTAATTGTTCATAAAGAGACTCTGCACGCCTGAGTACTTCTGTGGTGTAATTGTTGATTTTGTCTCTAAAAACAAGATAACTTAATCCCTCTAAAACAACAAAGAATAGCATGCCAGTACATATTATGCATACAGCAAGAAGCCATATATTTTTAACTTTTAGCTTTGATGCTTTCCATTTTTTTATTAATAATCTGAACACACTTCCTCCAAACCTGACTACTGTTTTCGGCAGATTTTTTCCCAGTGACCCCTTCACTGTTACTACAGTAGTTAATGTATGATATCGGCATTTTTTTTCAGTTCTTTAAATTTAAATTTTCTCGTATGGTAAAAATTTCTTAGGCAAGCATCAAAGTAATTATTTATGGATGTGTTTTAGGGTGGATTAACAGTAATGATAATAACTATCAATCAATTTCTAAGATTAAAGCTTTTGGGCTATCCCAAATTATACATTGATAAAAATGTCTTACTCATGGGCAAAAGATAACTGTTGATCGTATAATTTGATTTAGCTCGTTGTTTTTATTGAGTATGTGTTACTTTTCCATCATCTAATTGTTGCTTAATTATGCCAGGCTTGAGAGTGATAAGTAACTGGCTTGTTTCTGCCAAAGAAACAAGCTTCGATAGTGGTAGACTCTGGAGAACTTTGACTAATTCTTCATTGATATCAGCGTCTATATTTGGTTCATTAAATGTAGAAATGCGCTGGATCAACAGTAGATAAGAAAGATTTAAATAATGAATTTCCTGGAGACAATCAGAAAAAGACTGCATTGATATGACCTATAGTAAACACGTAATGGGGACTCATAAATACGTTGTAATAGAATTTGACAGATAAAATTTCCCCGTCTATATAGCATGGTGCATGACATTTAGCTAATTCACATAATTCTTTTTACACAAACATACACAACATTACTGTCTTAGCAATAATTTAAGCTCTTTGATATTTTTTTTAGGTCATTGATTCTAATAAGTTCTTCCGAAGCAATAATCACCGTAGAGACAGTTTTATCCTCTTTTTCAAGATATTGAATGGATACGTTCAGCGGATGAACATTATCTGCGTCATCGCAATATATCAGGACATCACTCCATTCCTGCATATAGTGAATAAATGCTGATTTATCTTTGAGAATGACTATCACTTTCATTTTTTTTGATTCCTGTGAAATCCTAATTTCTTCTTAAAAATAGACAGTATCGTTGAAAACTCAAGTTTGGTTAATGTTTCTCATCCAAATATTGTAAGACAGATGAATATTTAGATGTGAATAATAAGATGGCTAATATTAAACCTCCTTACGAATTAACCATTGAACTCTAATGGCTGTGTTATATATCTCAGTTTGATTCACTGAATCGCCACTGGTTTAATCGACACCTTAAGGTTACGTTACCGGCAATTAACGCATAAAAAGTAAAATCAAACGGAACTGGCATTTTCATTTGTCAGATTTTGGCCTGATTGACCCGCTCTGACAGTGCCTTGTGACTTTCTTTTCGTTCGCTGTAGCGATCGACAAGGTAACCATTTTGCCCCTTGAGCAGCAGCGTCGTTTTAAACAGTTCCTCAGCGACATCGACGATACGGTCATACCAGGAAGAGGGCTTCATCCGTCCGTTCTCATCGAATTCCTGCCATGCTTTCGCCACTGAGGACTGGTTGGGGATAGTGAACATCCGCATCCACCGACCCAGAATACGCATCTGGTTCACGGCATTAAAGGACTGCGAACCACCGCAAACCTGCATCACTGCAAGTGTCTTGCCCTGCGAAGGACGTACCGCGCCTTCACTTAAGGGTATCCAGTCGATCTGAGCCTTCATAACCGCGCTCATAGCCCCGTGCCGTTTCGGGGAACTCCAAACCATCCCGTCACACCATCTGACCAGACCGCGCAGCTCGTTGACTTTAGGGTGCGTGTCCGGGGCATCATCCGGCAGAGGCAGTCCAGAAGGGTTAAAGAATTTCACCTCCGCGCCCATCGCAGTGAGCAGGCGACCTGCTTCCTCCGCGACAAAACGGCTGTAGGAGCGCTCTCTTACTGAGCCATACAGGATCAGGATTCGTGGCGGCTCCTGCAGGTGCAGGCGCTCAGCGATGTGTTGATCAAAACATTCAGTATTCAGGGCAGGAAATTGTTCCATTTTTCTTCTCCGGAGAACAGGTTATTTCAAAGCCTATAAATATGATTTACCATATGTGTATTCTAAATGGAACGGAGTGAAAAATGCTACATCCTGTTCAGCTTTTCAAAATCCTGTCTGATGAAACACGGCTCGCCATCGTCATGATTCTGCGGGAGTCAGGAGAAATGTGCGTGTGCGATATCTGTGCAGTCACCTCCGAATCGCAGCCCAAAATCTCACGACATATGGCTATCCTTCGCGAAGCTGAGCTGGTTATTGACCGTCGGGAAGGCAAATGGATCCACTACCGTCTGTCACCCCACATACCGGCGTGGGCAGCTGAGATAATCGCAACGTCCTGGCAGTGCCTGCGAGAGGATGTGCGTGAATGGCTGCAAAAAGCGGCCTGCACCTCCTGCTGAGACAGGTAAACACATTTACTTAATCATATATTATGGAGTCTGTGATGCTTTTAGCAGGGAGTATATTTTTACTGACGCTGGTACTGGTGATCTGGCAACCCAGAGGCCTGAGTATTGGCTGGAGCGCGAGTATCGGGGCTGTACTGGCTCTGGGAACTGGTGTCATCCATATCGCTGATATTCCCGTTGTCTGGAATATCGTCTGGAACGCTACAGCGGCATTTATTGCGGTCATAATCATCAGCCTGCTGCTTGATGAGTCCGGCTTCTTTGAATGGGCCGCACTGCACGTTTCCCGCTGGGGTAACGGACGTGGCCGCCTGCTGTTTACCTGGATAGTGTTGCTCGGTGCCGCTGTTGCTGCGTTGTTTGCCAATGACGGCGCTGCGCTGATTTTGACACCGATTGTGATTGCGATGCTGCTCGCTCTGGGGTTCAGCCAGGGAGCGACACTGGCCTTTGTCATGGCGGCTGGATTTATTGCGGATACGGCCAGCCTGCCGCTCATTGTTTCTAACCTGGTTAATATCGTCTCGGCGGATTTCTTCGGCCTGGGCTTTACGCAGTACGCCTCCGTTATGGTGCCCGTTGACGTGGCAGCTATTGCGGCTACGCTGGCCATGCTGCATCTCTTCTTCCGCAGGGATATTCCGGCCACGTATGACGTTTCGCTGCTGAAGACGCCTGCCAGTGCGATAAAGGATCCGGCGACCTTCAGGGCGGGCTGGATTGTCCTGTTATTGCTGCTTGTCGGTTTCTTTGTTCTGGAGCCCCTGGGGATCCCGGTCAGCGCGATAGCAGCAGCTGGCGCAGCTGTGCTTTTCGTGGTAGCGAAAAGAGGTCATGCCATCAACACCGGGAAAGTCCTGCGCGGTGCGCCATGGCAGATCGTTATTTTCTCGCTGGGTATGTACCTGGTGGTCTATGGCCTGCGCAATGCTGGCCTTACAGAGTACCTGTCAGGCGTGCTGAGCCTGCTGGCAGAAAAGGGGTTATGGGCAGCGACGTTCGGTACCGGCTTTATGACGGCATTTCTCTCATCAGTGATGAACAATATGCCGACCGTGCTGATTGGTGCGTTGTCGATTGACGGGAGTACGGCGACTGGCGTCGTCAAAGAGGCAATGGTTTATGCCAATGTGATTGGCTGCGATTTAGGCCCGAAAATCACCCCGATTGGCAGTCTGGCTACCCTGTTGTGGCTACATGTGCTTTCCCAGAAAAATATGACGATCACATGGGGATATTACTTCCGTACCGGCATTGTTATGACTGTACCTGTGCTGTTTGTCACTCTGGCCGCGCTGGCGTGGCGGCTCTCTGTCACTTTGTAATGAGATACTGATATGAGCAACATTACCATCTATCACAACCCGGCCTGTGGTACTTCACGTAATACACTGGAGATAATCCGCAACAGCGGCAATGAACCGACGATAATTTATTATCTCGATACGCCCCCGACCCGTGATGAGCTGATTAAACTTATTTCAGATATGGGAATTACGGTTCGTGGATTGCTGCGTAAGAACGTTGAGCCTTATGAGCAACTGGGACTTGCAGAAGACAAGTTTACCGATGAGCAACTGCTAGAATTTATGCTGCAACATCCCATCCTGATTAACAGGCCAATTGTTGTAACGCCTGCAGGAACCCGCCTGTGTAGGCCTTCAGAGGTGGTTCTGGAAATTATTCCGGAACCTCAACAGGGTGCCTTCACGAAAGAAGATGGCGAAAAGGTTATTGATGAAACAGGGAAGAGGGTGAACTAGTAAGCAACGAAATGAATAATTCGATTGTGGAACACGTTATTTAGCTTTAACAGGAAACAAAAAAGAGCCCATGTATTTCATGGACTCTTTCTTAGATGCCTCGCTATTCTGTCCAACTTTTTGGGGTCAGTACACAACCGAGGCTTATCATGACAACGCCTGGGTTTTTACCTAGCCAGTTTTCAAATGTTCCTGATGCCTTCACGACTGACCTCAGGGAAACAATTCCAGCCAGCTTCTGGATACTGCTCAAGACAAGAAATTGCAGCCAGACAGGATCCGGGGCGGGATCGACAAACTGAGGAAGAAAAGCAACTCATTACAGTTGAGCAGTTGAGCCGCAAGAGACAGAGGATAGTATTCCAACAGGTTTTCTAGAGCACTCATGCATGTTCGCCTTACACGTCACCGCCTTGAGAAAATAGGTGAGGCAAGCTGCAAGGCGTGAGCACTTTTCTCCCCGTCGGGATAGACTCAATTCTCTTATTATACCGCTTTATTTCAGAGCAAAAGTACAACTTCGGTACTATCGGGTCGATAAAATAAATACCATCATCAATGTCATTTTCCGCGTAAAGGAAATTTTTTGATGTTTTTTTGTGGACACACGAAAAAATATGGGTGTAAAATCACGCCTATCAGTGACAGTGATAGGAAATGGTCGTGAAAAAATCAAAAGTGGCAGATCTCATTGTTCAGCATGTTCAAAAACAACTCTTCATGGCCCTTTCTGACGCGATTTACGCGGCATCAAAGCGTTCTTACGATTATGCGCAAAAGAAGAAGCTAGACCACAGAGCGACCGCGCTTGGTTATGATCGTCATTTAAACCTGAATGAAACTATTTATGAGGTGTTTGAGGCCAACTGTTGTAATCCCGGCAAGCTGCGTGGTAACCGTATTGTAGAAGGCCATAGCGGTATTTTCACGATTGTTCGTGAAAGCTACAATGATAACCAGTGGAAGAGACTATTTCGCAGCAAACGTAAGCAAGAGCTCATTGCCGAAAACGTTTCTGTGGAAAAAGTGGTGCAACCGGATTTATTCTCCGATGGTTCTGATGTACCGAAAGCTACACTGTTCGTAGTATGCCGTTTTTCCGGTTCATTGCAGAATCAACCCGAAGCCCCGATGTCTATAGAGCTTGTCGTTCCAAGTTCTGACGGGAAGAGCTGGGTTTTCCATGAGCCACTTGAACTTTTTTTAACCCGATATGATGTAGTTCCATTCCAAGAAGATAATGCATTCTCTGCACTCAAAAAGGGCATTATCAAAAAAGATGGAACCGAGGAAGATGATGTATGAGCCGAGGCATCGCTGAATTTCAACCGGATAGGTTAGTGCAAGTACTAGCCGCCCGGCGGCTATCCCAAACTCAATTAGCTACGATGGTTGGCGTATCGCCAGCTACCATCAGTAAATGGCGTTCTGGCCAGCAGGCTCCAGAATCCGAGGCCTTAGAACGCTTGGCTACAGTCGTAAATGTTACTCCTGAATGGTTTACGCGCCCTCTGTTGCCGGGTATGTCAAAGCCCCTGTTCAGAAGTAATGCATCAGCTCATGTAGCAGCACGAGCAATGTTAGAAACTCGAATCCATTGGGCTAATGAGTTGGTTACTAAGCTGACTGAGTTTGTAGATCTGCCGGAGCTAAAATTACCGCACCGTAGTTTTACAAACATCGATGAAATTAGTGATGCAGATATCGAAGATGCCGCTAGTGAGTGCCGTGCCCTTTGGAATCTTGGTACAAAGGAAATACCGGACCTTACTTTAGCCGCAGAGAGTAACGGTATTATCGTTGTCAGAGAGGAAACAGGTGTCGCGCAGATTGAAGGGCTTTCCGCTTGGAGTGAGACTCTAAGTGTTCCTTTTGTTCTCCTCTCTTCGGATAAAGGTAATGCTTTTCGCAGCAGATTTGACCTTGCTCACGAAATTGGGCATCTAATCCTTCACCGCTACGTTGGTAACGAGCTCGAAGCTGAACGTTATAAGCTGAAGGAAAGCCAGGCTCATAAATTTGCGGGGGCGCTGCTGCTTCCTGCCGAGACGTTTGCCGAAGAAATTAGAACCCCGGTCACATTAGATAGCTTGCTTTTAATTAAACAACGCTACGGTATTTCTGTCGCGGCAAGCATCATGCGTTTGCATGTGCTGAATATTATTACTGAAGAAGAGAAACAAAATCTTTATAAACGCCGTTCAGCACGTTGGGGAGTGAAATCAGAGCCGGGAGATGATTATCGTGAGCCTGAAAAACCACGTTTGTTGAAACGTACTATTGAATTGTTGGCGTCTTCTGGAATTATTTCAGTTGAACGGCTTGCTGCCTTTGCGGGATTGTCAGCTATCGATGTCGAAATGATGGTTGGTTTACCAGAGGGCTATCTGACCGGCAAGAAAGCTGCTGTTGTGCATCTGGCAAAATTAAAATCTATGCTGGCCGAGCGGCGTGAAGAGCAGGCTAACGAGCATAAAGGAGCTTTGGTACAATTTACGAGACCACCTAAGCGCTCTAATTCTTAAGTTTCACGTAGCCATGCATGTTAAATGCATGGCTTCTTTATAGTAGAAACAATCATGGACGGGTTAGTTACAAAGCTTGCCAAAGACCTGCGGAATGTCTTTGAAGAAAATTTCGATTATTTTGATGAGTCGTGTGTGCCATTCTTCGGCATGTTTCCTGAGAATTGTTGCCAAGGTGCATCTGTATTTCTAGGGATGCTTCTTAGCCACTTTTTTACCCGCGATATCATAAAAGTAGTACATGGCTCTACTCGTAATAGGCTATATCATCATTTTTGGGTAGAGGTTGATTCAAAGATCTATGATCTTACCTTGGACCAATTCTATAAAAATATGGGGGATAAGTATACTGGGATCGAATTTCCAGTATATGGCGAAGATAAACATCCACTAAGACAATACTTTTTCTATAAAGAAAAAATGAGTGCGGTTCTGGCTTTTTCAATCTTCGTACAAAAACATGCGAATCTGGAAGAGATACTACCTGCATACCAATTCATTTGTAGAGAACTCGAAGTTATGGGATGGAAAATCCCATCCCCAGAATAAATTTAATACTTATGGCGGTATTTATCGTTAAACGCTTTCAGATTGCGCCGTTCATAGCGCATCCCCTTCGCAGAAAACCGGAACGGTGCGAGCAATTGGCGTTACCGGTGCATATTGCTCCGTTCACAAATTGTCTTTTGGGTTATCCGTAGGAGCCCGCATACCTCGTCTGGAGTGAGTAGATCATCATCTGTTTCACCGGGTTTTGTCATGATGTCCATCCCTTTATGTTCAGAGGGTAATTGTATATTTCACCATCAATGGTAAAGGTATGGCCACATGTATAAAGACTTAACAACGGATCTGGATACCCTCAACGCCTTCAATTCGGTGGTTCAGACAACACTCTGCGAATAAATATCACAGCCTTCCACCGTTTTTGACTTTTGCAATTTTATTTTTAGTATTTTTTAAATTTCTGGATAATTCATTTTGCTCGTAACTGATTTTGTATTTTAATATATGATCATGATTTTTATCATCAGAAATTTTTGTAAGATCAATGAGAAAATTATTTCTTATCATCCACTTTACAATTCGCTCATCGATATCTTTGTAAAGAGGATCACCGCCATAATTATAGAAATTAACATCTTGAATGTCACTAATACAATCAAGAGTGCTTAAAATATCTTTGTAATCGCTAATGTAACTGTTAATTACGGAACGGTCTTTATTGAGCTCTATTTTGAATCCATATTCAGAGAGTTCATATAAAAATAATACTGAGTTGGTATTGCAAAAATCGACATGCAACGTTCTTCTTTCGAATTTATCAATATGGCGGAGAATGATCTTGTGTAGTTCATCATCATATTCTTCTTCGATGAACCCTTTTCCTGCATGATTAATATGGTTGACATTGCATCCGGCATCTATTGCTATGGATAAAACATCAGGGGAGAGGGGAAGGAAGAGAATATTTCTTCCTCTGTTATCGACATGATTTATATCACAACCTGCATTAAGTAATACTTGTAGTCCTTCAGCATCCCTGTAATGCTCAAAAATACAGGTATAGCCTTTAGCATCTGTATGCGAAGTGTCTAAACCTAGTTCAATCAGCTTCTTTAGTATTTCGGGATTTTTTTGATGGAAGAGAGCATTTTGTCCCTGCTCGTTAATATGGTGTGCATTAATTTCATGGCTGAGCAGGAAATCCAGTGCTTCAAGGGTTCTACAGCCAAAAATGGCATTGTTGCCGTTACTGTTAACAGCATTAATATCATACCCAGCTTTTAAAGCATGCTTTATATCATCAGGTGATCTTGAATTGAAGAATGATTCAGAAATGGCAAGGTCTAATGCCCTTTCTAATAATCCCCTTTGTAATAATGACGTAACTAAGTCCATAAACACCCCCATAAAAAAATGTTTAAATTCATTAGATATCAGAAATTCTGAGAAATGCAACAGAGAGGACAGGCGTTTCTGATGTAAGGAAGTAAAATTTTAACAAACCACCCATGGAAACATCAGAAACACCTGCTGTAAATTTACGTCTGTAACCTGCCGTCCGGACTATAGGACCAAACCTTCGCGGGAGATGCTACCATTACATCGGCAATGTTGAACTGGATTTTACATCACACACGTCGTGCAAATAAAAGGAGAAGGCTATCGACTGAAGCAAAAACGGAAAGCCGGGGTTATCGCTGAAGCTAATACTGAGTAAACAAGGTGGATCAACAATAGACTGTCGGTGGTGCGGTATGTGGATCACTTTTTACCCGTTGTTAACCCATGGCGCTCCCACGCCATTTCCAGTGCTCTGATGGCAAGTTTGCTCGCAGGTGAGAATCGAATTTCATTGCCCACCCCTCTGGGTTTTCTGGCGAACAGGTCGAGAACAACGACAAGATACGCCCAGAGTAAAGTAAGAGGCAGGGTGTAGTCGGGCCATTTCCCTGCTAGGACGTAGACCTTGGCAAGATGCATCAAAAGATAACAAATTTCTCAGTTCAACTTCCTTCTGTCTAGGTTAACTCGCAAGCAGGAACTGCTTTTCATCGATTAGTGAATACGGTAGTTTTTTCAAACTAACTGAACTCTATTCGCATGACTTAAATCTTTAAGAAGGCAGGAGATTTGAATTTTGAAAAACTGGTCACCAGAGCATACTAAAGAAATCAAAGCTTGGCTTGACATAGATAACTATCGCAAGCTCGAAGACATCAGTTTAAATGCCTTGTATCACGAACTTTGGGCAAGAGCACTTCTGTACAAGCCATGGCCTACTGAAGAAGAAAAGAAAGGGCTGTGGGTGTACATGACTGAAATTTTCAGTGGTAACCCCCATCTATTCAAAGGGAAGCAACTCGATTATCCAACCGTTAACGATACCCTCTACAGTCCTCCACACATTTTTATCACCGATATCACCAGACTTGCTGAACTTAGTGTAATGGCCCTTAGTGTCAATCTTTTCACCTGGGAGGAAGGAAACGATGAATATTGTGTTAATGCGCCTCATCACGAAGCTTATGTGTCACAACTCTTGTCCCCCTTATGCGAGAAAACGGTGTTGCTTGAAATCGATCTTGGTAGTGGTACTGACGATGAAATAGCCGAATCGATAAAAGCGGCTCTGCCACAATGGAGAACGGTAAAAGAAGTGGAAGTTAATGAAACTGGTATCGTTCGTTTCGGCTATGGAACCATTAAAAAAATCATAAATTACAGGTTGGTTGCGATGCTGGACATCTTACTTTGGGCAAAAAGGAAAGGACTAAGAATCTCAGATGATCGCCTCTCCCGGCTTCTTTATACTGATGAAGATGAAGAAACAACCATCCGTTTAGGGTATCACATTAAAGACTCAGATCGTCCACTTGCGATGAAAGCTGCAACGATAGACTTCATTAGGCAGTTCAATTTTTTCATGAACCGAAATCCCCACCTGAAAAACATGAGAGTTTCAGATGTGATGAAACTCTCTGATTCTAACTGATCCCAAATTCCCGAAGTCTACTACTGCAGGGCAGACCATGACCCTGCAGTTAGGAAGCTCGCTCCTTTCTTTTCCCAACTGTTCGTATAGTGACTCCATTACAACGACAAAGGGAAAACAAAATGAACAATAAAAATATACGCCTGCTCAGACTTCCTGAAGTTATGAATAAAACCGGTTATGGTAAAGCCTGGATTTATCGTCTAATCAACGAAGGTTTATTTCCACAACCAATAAAAATTGGTTCGCGTGCAATTGCATTTGTTGAAAGTGAAGTTGATGAATGGATCGCATCTGCAATTGAACGCTCACGTAATAATGCAGCCTGATTACGGGGTTAATGATGAATATATTAATTCCAGCATGTGAAAACAAATGGCGCTATTCAGCAATGAGCAGAGGGCCGCCTGATACATCATAAGTAGTATTAGGTCAGACTTGAGTGTTAAGAAGTAATAAAAAAGTCATTGGTGAATGTTATTATGACAGTTTACCGTGGCACTATATATTAATAAGTATAGGAGGTTTAAAATGAATAATTCAATCAGAGTGCCAGAAGATAAATATTTTGTATGTGCATTTGTAACTTCACCGAATAGCTTATATGAGGCTATTGAGGCCTATTGTGATTATGTAGATCCGGTCGAAGAGATAGCTTTTGAGCACGTCCTTCTTTATGTGTTGTGTTCTATACTGGTCGAGGGTGGGACAGATGTTACCATTAATGATGAGTTACGAAAGTGTATTGAGCACATTGTCAATGAAAAAAATAGTGTCAGAAATAGTAACGCAGATAAAAAGATGTAAGGTCTGTAGTAAAATATCATGGGTACAGACAGCGCATGTCTGTGCCCTCTATTTTAATTCAACTGGTAATAATATATAAAAATAATGTTCTTTTGGTAGTGGTCATCAGGTTTTGCTATAAAAAACATTACAGGGATAATAATGTTCTGGACTGTCATCTCCTGCTCTTTGTTTTATTTTGGAAAACTGAAAAATATAGGGTTTAAACGGTGATGATATTTAAATTTAGTAGGTTTAATAATATTCATATCAATCATTTCATCGATGGTCTGATAAAAGCAGTCGGGTGTGATATGTATCCATTCTTGCTGTGCAATATACGTAATACGATAAAAATAAGGAAAAAAAATGCTCTGTCTGGCGTATGCGAAGCGGTTAATGTAAGCAACCAGAATACATTGTAAATAGTATTATTCATATTCAGTCTTTCAACAGAAGATTTATTCTTTTGAAGAAAAGTGGAGCGTTTTTGTTTCATAAAGAAATCCTTTTTTTGGTTAAATTTATTACTCGTGTGGAGAAAAAAGTTACCATGCTGTAATGTTTTTAAAATGGAATTCCGTCTGCAGGATATTTTCTTCTGGAGTTTTTAACCGGCTTTGTTTTACTTCCTGCACGATAAAAGTTAAACGAATTGGAAAAGTCTTCTGTCTCCAGTCTGGACTTTCTGAATTTATCCATCAGATCTTCATTGAAACGACGAGGGATTCCCTTAACGCATAAATTTGAATTCAGGTATACCTCATTATCTATGGTGTCACGAATAAGTATTTTCCTCCCAAATAATTCTTTAAATGCACGTGAAACATTAGATTTATTAAGTCCAAGCTCTCTGGCTGTACGAGACTGTGAAAAATCAGGAATAATATTGCCATAATCAATGGCTGAGAAGAGATAAAGAACAATTCTAAATGCTGTGGGCGTCAAATCCATTCTGGCGAGTGTCGCCATATTACCTTTAAAGATCATTGAGAAATCGTCCCTGAAGGACGTCTTTTTATAGCTGGTTGCTTTAATTTTTATTTCTTCCAGATCTTCGGGCATAACCTCTAATGCTTCTGCAATAATGGATTTTTGTTCTTTAGTTAATACAACACTTGTGATTGACATAATGGCTCCTTTTTTATTGTTATGATTACAGATATGGCATATTTAATTTATTTGTCAACGGCTTTGGTAGTATTATTTTAATTATATTTTATTTGAATTTTTTATCCGTTATTTGGTGGTGGTAATAGGTTGTAAAATTTAAAACAAGGGGTGCTAAATTTAACCATCACCTGTTATGTGATTGATAATTTTTGGTGCTGAAATTAATAACGGCAGATTTTGTGTAATTATATGATTTTATTTGGTAATTTTCGATTTTGATCTGCAAGATAAAAGAGTGATAAAGAAATAAGAAACCACAGTTTTGCATTAGATCGATACTCAAGGCCTTGGTGTACCTGATGAAAACACTTTTATTATTGCTTTTCTTAAATAATATCATTTCTTAAGTGAAGCCTGCGCAACTGTGTGTTGCGCCATTGGGCTTCAGAACATTGCTATAGTGTTTTCTGTTAGTATAAATACGCTTCGCGCACGAGTTCACAGTACTGAGGTTAACTGTCATTACAAATACGCTTCGCGCAGAAGTTCAGACGAATGGGGTTAGCTGTCAGCACAAATACGCTTCGCGCAAAAAAATCAGGAGGCTGAGTTGATCGGGAAAGCGAACACAGATACATGATTTGCCCGTTTGCTGACTACGGCTCACGCCGGGACCCTTCGGAAAAACCCTTTCTGCTTCAGCGAGTGAGTGCTGCGTGCACTCAGCGGCGCTGCCAGGGAGATAAAATTACGGTTTTTCAACTGTTTGGTAAAAATAATTAAGATTTATCGGTAGTCGGGGCGTAAGCCAGTGCGTAGCAAGCTCTCAAAAAATATTCCTGTGGGTTTCTTATCTGCAATAGGGAAATAACTTAGATAATTGAAATATGAAATAGTAATACAGTCGGGAAGACACAACATTAGCACAGTAAAAGCTATTTTTATTTATGGGGGAATAAAATATATATCAATAATAAAATATTTTCATTTTACTATTGATTTTAATTTTTAAGATGATATTACTTAATTATAAAAACAAAAGTATGGAGGGAATTATGAGTGCTATTAATGTTTTATCTCAGGAGGAAAAATTTATACATATTGTTGATAAGTTTATAACCCATAATCACAACAGCGTTAATAACAATGTCTTTTATAAAAAACTTTATGTTCTCTTCGCAGGGTATCATCTGAAGTATTTTTATTCACGGGCGCAGTACCGCAATTCATGTTATCACGTTGATAATATTATGCAGATGTTTACAGGAGTCGTTTCAACCCTGAACACAACTCTGCTCAGGAAGCTTGCAAATAGCGACACGTTGCTGCATTGCCTGAATTCACTCGTGAATTATATTTCAGGCAATCTGGATGAAGCAGAGCATATTTATGCTGATTTGCTGGCACAGTATGAAAAGAAACGCATTACAGGCTCTCTGGCTTATACTCCTCCTGGCTCAGTGATCAGGAAAAGACTTTGACAGCGACAGCGGCGTGGATAGACATGGGATACTGGAGATAAATGGAGCAGGCGTATCCGGCAGGACACCAGATGCAATAAAAAAGGCAGGGCCATCCATTCGGTGTCCCGCCTGTCGTGATGGTTTTACGGTGGGTTTACTTATCAACGATCTGCCAGCCATCATCCGTTTTGACAAGGGTTACAGCAGCAGTACGCTTTTCGTTATCGACAATAGCTGTCACATTGCATTTATAGCTTTTATCAGATACTTCTACGCAGTCATGCTTTTTGACTGATTTTAATTCGCGCAGTGCGTCTTTTGGGACATCTTTGCCTGCTATAGATTTCACGAAAGCATTCGTCTGTTCCACGACCTTATTCATGGCCGTGTAAATATCCTGTTCGGAGGGTTCGCTGTTACAGCCACTCAGCAACAATGCAGCGGCAACAAGTGTGATAACGGCATAGATTTTCATAAATAGATCCCTGGCTGTAAGGTGAGTTATTGAATCAGACCCGTATTCATTCTGCTTTTATTTTCAGAGAACGACCACTTGCTGACCGTTTCTCCTTTAAATTCTATTTCCAGCGTTTTGGCTTGCGTCTGTGAGCCTCCTGTCAACAGCCCAACAACGGGAATGAATGTGGTGGCATCAAACTGATTGTTATCCATTGAATAAGTCCATTCTTCATTACCACTGTCCAGGGTAGTTCGGGTGTTCGGTTCACCTAAGCGGGCAGTAATTTCAGATTTCGTCGTTTTGTTTTTAATGATTTTTGATTGCAGACTTTGTGATGTTTCATTTTTAAGAATCTGGTTTCCTGAGTTAGAACAACCAGAAATAAAGAAAGCAGAAATAAAAAATGCTGTAGCAATGAATCTGTGCATAAACTCCCTCATTTTATTGTTTTATAAAGCGTTAAATCAATCTCGTTGAATAAACAGAATTCTGTCTGCATAAACTTTTTTAAGCTGGTACTTAAGAATAAATATACTGCCAAAAAAAACGATGACAGAGACGATAAAATTTTCAGTCCATGAGCCTGCGAAGTAAGCCAGGAGCATCACAGCGATCCCGAACAGAATGGCTACAGTGACAGGGCATTCACCGTAAACCACTTTTGCATGGCACCCGGTGCAAATTTTTACACCGTGAGGACTTTCTTTAAAACAAAAGGGGCACTGGACGATATGGTTACTCATTGCGACTCCCGGAGTTGATTTAAGCTGATGTCTTTTTGAGCATTTTCGATGAAAGAATCGCTTTAGTAAAATTGCTTGTACCGATCGATGATTGTTGTGTGATAGGTGGTGGCTATCATATGCAAATTATCGATCTATAAAAACGATCAATAATTTATTGACTATCATTGGGTTATGGACTAGCAAACTTTATGGTGTGAGAAGCTGGTTATTGCTAACTGATTGTTCCTGAGGAGAATGAGATGCTGTCACAGGAACAGGTGTCAACAGTTGCAAATGAAGAATCCTGCGAAAAGGATGGGCAGTGGCATGCAGCAGTGACATTCCTCTGCGTCTGAGAAGTACAACAAGATGGCCGAGCAATATAAGCCACGAATACAGACGACGCTGGCGGGGTATCTTACGAGCTGTATTGTGCAGTTTGCTCCTGAGCTGGATGAGGCCCACTGTCTCCTGTTGTCTTTCCAGACTAATTTTTTCTTCAAGCTGATGGATTTTCTCCAGAATCGTTTCCCGGTTTGCAACCTGTTCTTCAGACTCGCATGATGGCACTGGCACTGGCACTGGCACTGGCACTGGCACCGGCACCGACGCAGTTGTGGGTTCTGTTGGCTTCCGTGCTTCTTTCAGTAAAGTCAGATGTTCCGGCGTAAAATCAACCAGTGCTTGCAGGGAAGACCAGCCATATTTTTTACCCAATTGAGAGGCTTTAAAGGCGATGCCCTGGTACTGAAATGAAAATCCATTCATTTTACCCGTTGTGGCGATATTGGGTTTGCAGCTCACGCCTTCCTGTTCCAGTAAGCGGACAAATGTTAGTAAATCGGGGCGGTGGGTTAATGCATTGTCGATAAGGGCCTGCAACTGTGACTTAGGGCAGGGAGCCGCAGTTCGTTCAGCCATCATCAGTTCGTTGCGGGAGGGCTTCCTTTTATCCTGACGGCGACTACCGGTTACACCCGTAGTTTCGGTGAGACCGTGTACTCTCTCCAGCTCGCTGATAATCCGGGTACTGATGAGGTTTTCATTTTTACCAAGGTATAATTTCCCACCGACCATGTTAATTCTGTTAGCTATTATATGGATATGCTGCCCGTCAGAATCATCGTGCATGATATAGCAGCGAAGATGGGTTTCAGTGAATCCCATGCGGGTCATATAATCGTCAGCGAATGCCGCCCATTGTCTGACTGACAGTGTTTCTCCCTTTGGCAGACGAAGCGAATTATGCCAGACAGGTTTGGCGACATCGGGACGCAGCAGTCGGGTGCCTTCAAATTCACTGATAAGCTCAGCAGCAGTGCTGCCCGTCATATTGCCACCGATAACATAAGGCGTAATTTTGTGGTGAGAACCTGACTTCAGGCTATAGAGAACCACACCTGTGAATTGTTTACCCCTTTTTATTTTCTGCATGCCTTTCATCGGCCTGGCTCCAGAAATGTTGAAGGAATAAGGTGATCCCTGAGAGTTTTGATTTGTCTGCGCAGGGCGAAGAGTTCTGTACGGGTCAGCTCGCTGTCAGGGCTTTTGCTGTCGAGATGATTCAGCAGGTGGTTTAAATCCTGTGAAAGGCTGCCAAGTTTAATCCATGCTTCACGATTGATTTCTGGCAGAATCGGCGGGAGTTTATTCAGGGAAGCCATCCTGAGCCATTCTCCTTTTTTATACTGACCTCTTTTACTGTCGAGAATAATTAACTCTTCTTCATTTAATCTGACACTGATGCAGTGATGTCGTATTTCATTCTCAGGAAGGTTGTCAGTATGGAATTTTCCGCGTTTTGATACTCTGGTTATATCATCATCATTACTCATGTCACTGTTCATAGTTATCCTTTTATTTCATCTTTATTACTATAGATAACCGATGAAGTGAATAAGTCAAGTTGTTACGGGGTAAATAATTTAATTATTTGGATTAAAAAAGGTATACCATTTGACAAATAGTATACCCACGAGGACATATCAGATTAGTGGTCATTAAATGAAACCTTTCAGACTAAGAAAAGGGTTGTTTACTCCAGAGTTTTAGAGTCTTTTTCGCACAGGTGCACGGGGGATCTCAGGCTTCATTTCTTTTAACAGGTCTTTTTTCTCTCTTCCTGCGATATAAGAAAAAATCTTATCGGAGTCAGAACGCTGTCTGAGTATATCGTCGTCCATTCGGATTCCATTTCGAATAAACCATTTCACTCTCTCTATGCCGGTGTAGATACCAATATGCTCATTGCGACAATTATAAAACTGTGTGTGCTTGATTTCGATATGTTGTTTTATTTCGTTAAAGATTGATCTCATGTCTTTAACATATAATTCAACTGTACAATGCTCTGCAAGCATGAAATTAATACCATTTTGTTTGAGGAATTTAATAAGCTCTAAAGAGTCATAAGTGATATGTCTGATTAAAACAGGTGTGCTATCGATTTTTTCTATATGTCGGATAAGAGCACTGACGTTTGATTTGTAATGCCACTTTCCATTGTCCACAGACAAATCGAGTACTGATTTACCATTATGATCAGTGTGATTAATATTACAGCCTTTTTCTATCCAGTAGTCAAAAGCATCTATGGAATAGAGGTTGTAGAGTACAGTCTGGCCTTCAATATCAATACTGTTGATATCAGCACCTGCATTAATAAGAATTTCTGCACATTTTATATTATAGCGTTTCTGGTGAAGGCAGGATTGGCCTTGATTATTCTTGTGCTGAATATTAATGCCTGAATGGATTAACAATTCCAGAACGTTTGGATTAGTGTTACAAAACAGTGCATTATTACCATAACTGTCTATGTGGTTTAGTTCTATGCCTGCTTCAATCATTGCTTTGACAGCGTCTAATTGGTCGCAATAGAAAAGGGCATTTCTACCACAATAATCAACAGCATTAATATTTATTCCTGAATTTATGCAATTCATAACTTCCTCTCTCGTCTCACTTTGGATTAATATGTTTATCATTTGTTTAGTCATGTTTCTCTCCTTTTTAGGCTGCGAATTTGTTATAAATTTCATTGTTAGCACTATACTCTTTGATTTTTACGATATCGTCATAGATCCGTGAGAATGAAAACCATGAGATCTCTTTAACTTCTCTCTTCTTGTTTTGATAAATGATATTGCACCCGCGAAACTGAAATGCATTGTTGAAGGTGTCATTGTTTGCGTTTCTGAGAAAATGTACAAATGATTTAATTGTCTCTTTCTTGCTTACGTTGTAAGAGAGAAAGGTATGAATAGAAAAGAGGGTTAAGATATTTCTCTGAGTAATCATATGCCTGGAAAAGTAACAAAAGTAAAAATCCCGCTCTTCACTTACTGGTTTTCCGAATACAGAAAATTGTGGGTTATATAATCTATAGAGATCTGCATTCTTTTTGGTTTTGGCAAGGTAGTTTGTCAGTGTTGGGTAATTGTGTTTTTTCATTTTTATTCTCCTTTATTGTTTTGGTGAAATGAATATATATTATCAAATAAATATAAATCAAATTTATTTTTTAATGATGAAAAATACGCAAGCGTTTTCTTTTTATTTAATTAATTTAATTTGATGTTTTATATAAGGAATATAATATTTGTCAAAAAGTGCTGTTTTTATTTATCATTAATAAACTTGTTTGTTTATGGGTGAAATTACATGATTGTCAGGAATAGAGGCTGAAAATATCAGGTGTTGATAGGAGTATAAATTGTGGTATATGCTCTTCAGAGAGCGGGGTAGTATTTTTTCGAGATTTTATATTGCAGGAATATTTTCAGTAACAGTGTTCCATCAATAAAAAATTGCTTCAACTCTATCCATATTATGATTGTTAGAGTGAGGAGGGAAACTGGCTCATATCATCTCAGTTATTCTGTGCTCAGGTATAACTTTTAATTCGAATCAAACTATTGTTCATAGGTGTACCAATAAAGCTAAGAAATTCATATCTGAGAAAACATTTACGGCCTGCTTTCTCCGCTGTTCTGATCGATAGTTGATTTTCAGGGACAATAGTTCCTATAAAAAAGGAGGTATTTTCGGCATGCTGGCAAAGAGTCTACTCCCTTACTCGCGTGTCCAATATTCGCAGGTAAGATCAGTCTCAGCCCGGAACAGTTTGAAAGTCAGAACCTCGCTTAGGGCCGCGTACACATTATGTGGATAGGATCAGAGCACCTACTGGCTCGAAAGAAAAGCGGCGATCATCACGTGATTCTCGCTCAATATTCGTAACCAGTAAGCGCATGCCCTGAATCACTTCAAAGTGTAATTCTCAGGGAGCGAATGACTATATCTCGCTTACATCAGATCTTCAGCTCACTAAGCTTGTCCGCTTAGTGCCAAGAACAGACGTTCACATAAATTTAGTTCCAGATATTCTCAATAGTCAGTTTAAGTATTGACAGCACCACTACTATTTATCCGGGTAATGGCGCTGTTTTTTATTTATTGATATTTCTATATTTTTTAGCTCGGCCAATGTGGCCAGTAGCAAAAATTCAAGTGTATTTGTTAATGGGTTATGATAGACTTGATGGAAGTAAAATTCAGACTTATTATGCTTTTCGCATAGTAAAATTATCATGTTAATTATTTGATAAATATCTTCAAATGATGTTTTTGCGCCAAAACAAATGCCTTTAAGTGCGGAAAATTCATATTTCAACTTTCTGTATGTTGGGCTTGATGCATCGGGTAGTGAAGGGTTATAAACGATTCGATATTCATATTCCTCAGCCCAGTCCTTCCACTTTCGTGTTAATCGAACATCTAAATCATCCCAGTATTTATCTCTTGTGCAGTTACTACCATAACCACGGCTTGCAGTACTTATACGTTTATTTCTGTCAGTAAGCCAATTATAGTCAAGTTCTGAACGAGTTAAATGATATAAAGTCTCGAAAAAATTAAGTTCGACGGGTTCATTTTTATACTCAACTTTTTGAAATTTAGCCCGCCATTTACGACTTCCCAATCCATCAGGTTTATCCCAAGGGACCGTAAGCATAAGACAAGGTTCATTATCATCATTGGGTATTGTATCAAAAATCAAACAAGCACCTTTGTGATTATCTCCATAAGAGCCCCAAATGGCTGAGTTTTTACAAGAAGACATAAAACAAGCGACATACCACGGGCTATGTGTAAGATTAGGCAACTGTTCTACATATAAACTGGGGAAGTCTATGAGTTGCGAGCATTGATTACCCGACCGTTTTTCCACTATACTTCTTTTAAATAGTTCATTTTTATATTTTTGCGCGATAAGAACAAATTTCAATTCAACTTCATCAGACGACTGATTATATTTATTATTATATTTTTGCAATTCTAGAAGAGTTTCGGAAAATTGGAATTCTTTACCCTGAATGATTGACTTGTATTCAGGTACGATCCTATGCTTTGCAAAGACAAAAAACAACCTATCGGTTATAAACGAGTGCATTGCTACAAATTGACAATGTAGCTCTTCTTTAGTTACCTTTCGTTCTTTATAAGAAAGTTCTCGAATGTGCGCTTGTAGCCTATTATTAGCAAGAATCAGCTCTGATACTTCTTCATATACGCGCACTAAAAATTCAGGTGCGCGAGAAAGTACTATGGGGATTGGTTGATGTTCTACGCCTCCCATTCTTTCAATTTGGTGAGTTCCTAAGGCATAGATATAATGCTTAAAGAGGTTAGCCCAAACAATCTCATCACCAGCCCAATAAAGTTTTGTGTAACCTTCGAATGGATCGTTTAAATCTTCTGGGCAAGAGGCAAAAATATAACCTTCTTCCAACTCACCTAGAATAGCTTGTCTAGCTGGCTCTAGACATGTTCCATCTTCGGAAAATTTTCCGGGGGTGGCGGGTTGGCCTAGCAACCGACTAATAGGGCGGAACCTATAAAAAACTCTGGGAATATCCATGCTCATATGTCCACTTTACCATACCAAGAACGCTAGCATTTCAATGTATCACAATCATGCATTTATGGCAGCGCAAGCAAATCAGGCAGTAATAAATTTTGGGCTTCCGCATCTCGCTCACAGCAGACCTTCAGCTAAGTAAGCTCGTCCGATTAGTGGCAGGAGCGGACGTTGCTCATACCCATCGATGCAATGAAAACTAGTACTCATGGGGAAGGCCAGAATGTCCCTGCGTTTTTCAAAGAACGCAGCTAAGAGCACGTATCACCCCAAAAATCTCTGCAAGTGTGACCTTATGAACTGAGCATATCTAAACCTTGCTCTCCACATACCCTTTTCCAATGGACTTAGGCTTTGTTGATGAAATCAGATTCTGAGCGAACATCTCTGTCGCTGGTTGAGTTTTCAGGCAATACATACTCTTTCAGGCATACCTGCCTTTTTCATTTTGTTCTGCGCATGCACCATGGCCATTGCCCCCTCAAACCGGCTATCGGAATCACTCAGCATTTGTAGACCACTGAACAGTTGTTTTACCTTGTATATCAATAATGCCAAATCACACACCAAAAAAAACTAAAAATTAGATTGATAGGAAGTATTCAATGAGAATGGTCTTAAATGCCTTGACTGCCAGTGAGGTTTGGTTTTATATGAGGATCTACGAATTTAAAAGGATAAGTTGAAATGAGCGAAAGGAAAAAAATCGAAGATCAGGCTCTTCTCTATCATTTAACATGTATGGATAATCTCCCTAATATTTTAGACACAGGATTAAGATCCCGTGCGTCAGTAAAAGGCGAGTTTGTTGATGTGGCCGACGGAGAAATAATAACAGGTCGCGAAGCTTAAATTTGCAAACAATGGTTCCCTTTCATTTTTTTACTAAAAATCCATTTGATGGAAGAGTTTTGAAAGACCATAAAGAAAAATCATTTTGCATTATTTCGGTTAGACGAATATTTGCCAGTAAAAATGGTTGGAAAATTATTCCTAAACATCCATTATCCGCCAGTTCTGCTGTCAGCCTCTTAGATTATGAACAAGGGATGACTCAAATTAACTGGGAGCTTATGAATACAAGGGATTATAAAAATGCAGAATGCAAATCTGTATGTATGGCTGAGTGTTTATCAAGTGTAACGGTCGAGCCGGAAAATTTTTGCTGCATCTATGTCAAAAATGACGACGAAAAAAAATATGTTGAAGACTTGATAAAAAAACAAGGGTTAAGTATATTTGTAACAGTCAACTCTTATATGTTCTAATTTTATGATTAAGTATGCAAGCGGAAATCTTCTAACTTCTACATCGCAGGCTCTTGTGAATGCTGTAAACTGCCAAGGAGTCATGGGAAAGGGTATTGCTTTGGCTTTCAAAGAAAGCTTTCCCAATAATTTCGAAGTTTACAAAAGAGCTTGTGGCACTGGTACAATGAAAATTGGACAGGTTTTACTTGTTGAAGAAAAGGGAAAGATAATCGTAAACTTTCCCACTAAGGATAGTTGGAGAAAAAAATCAACATATGATTTTATCTCCCAAGGCCTTGAATCTTTAACAAAGTCCATAGTCGAAAGAAAAATCACATCAATATCAATACCACCTTTAGGGTGTGGTAACGGGGGCCTCGCTTGGAATAAAGTTGAAGCTCTTATTTTGAAAGCTTTTTAAAGTTTAGATAATGTTGAGGTGGTAATTTACCCGCCTGCAACCAATAATCAACTGTCAAAAAATAAAAACATTATTAATGCTAAACATCTTTTGGTTCACTATGCCTATGGGAAATTAAAAGTTAAGCAAAAATTCTCCCTTTATACAGTTTTTTATATTTGCGAATGTATTGAGAAAGCAAATCTTTTCTTATTCGATTTTAAACATGGGCGGCCATATTCTTCTGAGTTAGAAAATGTTATGAAGGATATAGCAAACCTTAAAGTCGAGTTGCAGGACGATTTTGACTCTTTTATTGAAGAATATATTAATACTCATCAATCCAAAGAGTTACAAATCGAGTTTGGTAAGCTAATTTCAACTTTAAAGCCAAGTATCAGTTTGCTCAATGAGCTTAAAAATAAGGTTGATTATACAGATAGCGTACATGTGATCACGAGAATTGCCAATGAAAAAAATCATGGCTTGCACATTGATGATTTCAATGAAAATAAAAATATTGTGCAACAATTAATTAAAAATGGATTAGTAACCGAAGATATCTTTAACGAACTAAAAATAAAGGGAAGTTAGTAGAGCTCTTTTCTATTTTTTTGCTAAAATTGCGCAGCACTTCCTCTTTCGCATTCACTGACAACACAGGCACTCTTACTATAATTTTCCTATCAATTGCGGCGCCATGACTTGTTTGTATAAGTGGTATCATGCTGAATAACTGGGATTGACCTGCTCCCCGTTCATTAATACACCGTGATGTTAATAATGTCTTCTTCAATAACATAAGCACATTCCCATGAAGAAGCTTTTTTCCGACGAACAGATCACCAGCATCCTTTGAGAAACCGAAGCCGGGGTTTCTGCCCAGCAACTCTGCCCAATACACACTATTTCGGACGCTACTTTCTACACTTGGCGCAAGAAGTTTGACGGCATGGAAGTCTCCGAGGCGAATCGGCTCAAGCTATAAGTATCTCAGAAAATCGCGCCAGTAACATTTGAAGCTCCCCTGGTAATCTTATTAAGTCCACTTCCGCTCCTCGCTCATTGCAGACCTTCGGCTCCAGCAGATCGTCCGCTTCGTGCCAGAAGCGGAAGTTGCTTCGTGCTGGGATAGGATGATTACGGAAATGTGTTCATGAGTATTTCATGACGCATGAATTGAATTATAATTCAATTAGATATACTATATTTATAATTAAAAATAGCATTGTAATATTTAAAAGATATATGTTATTGACACGCACTATTTATTCTTTTAAATTTACAAGTGAGGTTTGTATGCGTAGAGTAGTAATTGACACAAATATTTTATATTCCCTGACTGGAGTTTCTGTGAATGAAAAGGTGGTAACTTCGAGTCTTAATGATTTTAAGCTATCCATAACCACCCCATCAATTATAGAGATGGTTGTTAAATTTCAATATGATTTAGATACAATAAAGAAATGCCTCGAACCTATCATAAATGAAAGCATTGAGCTCATTAGCATAGGTCATGCCCCAATTTCGAATGAATATCTTTACATGTTACACTTCGCGAAGGAAATAGAAGAAGTTGCAGATCTCATTGATGAGATTAAAACGTTAAAAATCTCCAGGGAAGCTGAATTCTACAGGTTTATACTTATATTAGTTGTTTCTGGGTTATTTGAGGTTATTAGAGAGGATGGCTACAAATTTTGTGATGAGACACGAAATCAAAAACAATTAATGATGGTGCGTTCTTTATTTGAGTCTAACATGGATCTAATATTAGATTACTTTAAAGATGAAATACGTAATGGATATATGAATGGAAATGAACAACAAGCTGCCCTAGATGCTTTCCAAAGTAAAATAATCATGTTATTAAATGTTTTTCATATAAATTATCACATGATTAAAACCGATACATTTCCTTATAATGAATCCTCGGTGAACCTTGAGAACTTAATCATTAGTTTAGATAGTGATAACTTTAACATAAAACTTAAAAAATACATCGACAATCCTTTATCTTTTGCATCTAAAGCAAAATACAATACGATAATAAATAATTATATGGCAGAAATGAGAAATGGAATGCTAGATTTGAGTGGGCTCACTGAGAAGTCTATGGATTTCCTATTGAATAAGATTGACAGTGCTTATAAAAATGGCAGGAAGTTGCGAAAAAATGACATATTTGATTTCCTGATTGTTATTTCCTTAAACATGCCAGACACTTTGATTGTTACACTTGATAAAGGTTTCCTGAAAGATCTTGAACATCTTGATTATAATAGCTACCAACTTTGTCAAAAGTTAGGCTATATAAAGTGAAACTTTCAGTGAATGTAATGAAACCATTACACCAACTTTTAGATTACTCTGGATAAGACAGCAGTAAGAATAATTGCAGAGGTCCTCTTTTCGCTCATTGCTGCCGGTTAAATACCTCGTATTCAGTATGAGAGGTGATAGTCATAATTGCTGATGAACTGAATTGGCGTAGTGTTCAGGTGTAGCGGGGAATTAAGCGAGGGGCAGTACACTGGCCGCAGGCGCGATCTCACCAGTGGTTAGAACTCAAATGGGGCTCTCCGCCTTTTTTGCGTGAAAACCAAAGCGGTCCTTCGCGTTGGTCGGTCGGCAATCGCTCAATAACTGTCATATACGAAAGCCGATTCCGACCTAGGGAGTGTGCCCTCATCCTTAGTGAGCCATCTCAAATCTCACTCTGAAACAGAATATCTGTGCCCATGAGACATGAAAACTTAAATTGACAATCCCGGCACTCTGCCTTAGAAAAGAGGGAGGGCAAGTTGCGCATTTAAATCTGAAACTAGTCGTTGGCTAGAGAGGGCTCGCTTTCGCAGGAGTTATTTCTGCTGATGTAGACCTAGATGAAATGCTTGAGCCTGCTAAATGAATGCACGAATTTACTGTTATAAAAATATTAATCTTACGCATCCTATGAAAGCCGCATCTTATGATTGACTGCCACCACCTCAAACCAGCTTGTGAGTTTTCTCCCAAAACATGGACGGCTCAGTCGTAGTCAAAGTAAATGGTTTCCTAATCCGCGAAGTGTACACGCCTAATAGCATTTATCTAAAATTTAGGGATAATTATGGAAGATGTCAAAAAGTTGCTCATAGATAATGGGTTGGAGATTTGCTCTAACCCGGTTGACAACGGCCAAGTTTTGAAAGTGTATCATAATGACATATTATGCAAAATAGCAAAGATCGATTCTCATCCAGCGAGGCTGACGGCAGGCTATCAAGGAATGCTCAACGACGTTTATAAAATACAAGCTTATGCTGAGCTCGGTAGCAAAATAGTTAACGAGAAACTGCAAAATGACTCACCGGTTAGAGAGTTTAGATTCGATGATCAAAATCATTTAATTTGTAGCAGCTTATACCTATCAGCAATCACACTATACGGAAAGTGCTTCACATCTGCCGACGGAAGAGTTGCCCAGCTACAAGAAACTCAGGTGTTGAAGAGGATGTCTGAATCTCAGCAAAAAAAACACATGAAATTTATGGATCTTCGACACAACTGGACCGGGCACGGCGGAAAGAGTAATCACGAATTGATGTGTGGGATAGTGGCTTTTTTGCCTAACAACACAGCCCAACCCATTTACCCAGCTTTGAGCATTGGTTTCTCTGTGGCAGGAATCTTCGAAGAGCTTTCGGAGTTGTCCTCTGTTCTGGCTGATGAAATCCAATATCGAAAAGACCTACATTCGGCTGACGTATTTAAGAATGTGGATCAGAAAGAGTATCTGCATAAATTACGGGATGAATCTGATTTTTCTCTTTTTATTGAAACTCCTCAGCCAGAAAAAAAAGTAAAAGTTAAACGAAAATAAAACAAGCGTACTTAACATTTAGGTATGCGTCCGACCAATTCACCCTGTAAGAGACCGTAAGCCTAAAGCGCCCCTGATTTGCTGCTCACAATCAACTCCCAGATTATTGTAGACAATCCAACGCTGCTACTGTCCATCGAGCCTGATACAGGCTCGATGATTCTGCTGCCCAAAGACAGGCACCACGGGTACCAAGTTACCATGCCGAGGCCGAACCGTGTAGACCTAGCCCCATCGATTAATACACCTCAATGTTAGTCATGTTGTTGGAGTTGCGAACTTCCGCTCTTCGCTCACAGCGGACCTTCAGCTCAGTTAGCTTGAACGCTCCGTGCCAAAGTCGACCTTTCTATAGTAATCTGTCACAAAACATTGGGCGCAGTTCAATGGATATGTGCTTACTGGGTCTGGCTGTTCTTTTCTAACCGAAGGGCTGAAAAGCAAGAGGAACTCGGAGAAGCAAGCGCAGCGGCTTCGTAGAGTTAGCCCTTGCTTCTCTTATAATTGGCATTATTCATTCAAGAACAAGAGGATCTTCGCTTGTACAAGCGAAGCTATAATAAAAACAATCAATTAATTATTTTAAAAGTATTACACAAGAACCTATTGACATTCATAAAATACAAGTTATTTATAATGTATGCCATAAATAAAAAGTTTTATGTCATATGTATCCTGCACTATGTGCAGTTAATGTACTACTTGTCCCATATATGGGGATATTGGAAAGGTTACTTTGTTTTGAAGTAGCCTTTCGTCCTTCAATATTAACGATTACTTATTGCTATTACCAAGTCCAGTCGAATCGAAGAACATCTTTTATCTGAAACGACTCCTAATACCCGGTTAAAGCCACAATATCTCTCGCATACGTAGACCAAAGAAAAATTATGATATTAACTATGTGATTTTTTTAGTGTTAAGTTGAATAATTAAATACTGGAGAGTTTTCTGTGCACTACCAATTGCTGGTTCATCTGTTCTGCCGCTGATGTTTCTGACTAATCTCCTGGTGACACAGAACTGTCCCTCTCTACCAGCCTTTATTCGACTCAATGTCCGGCTGCTGATACGCAGTTATCCCTTCGTATCAATGACTGACACTTAAACGTAATGCTTTAGTTGCTGGCGTATCTGACAGCTTCTTCGGCGTGAAGGTCGTTGTGTAAGTATACTTCTTGGTTTATTTAGGCTATATAAAACCATGACTATGACTTGCTGTTTTCAATAAGAGTCTTATCGTCCAAAGAATTTATTCTAGAAATTCTTTTTAACTCATTAAGATAATCAACCTCGTTTTCTAAGAACCAATGAAGAACTTTAGAGTTGCCAAGTAATTTATTAATATATGACTGGATTATAACGAATTTCAACATATCTGAACCATACTCGGTTTGAAGCTTTTTCGTTTCTTCCGAAGTTGTTGCCATTTCTTGTTCCAGACGAAGTATGGTTTTTTTTATGTCCTTTTTATAGGGAGTGTTTTTCCCTTTATTTACTATCATCGATGCCGGTGTTGCATCCAAGATGCTCATTGCAAATTTTTTACTATAATTATCAAAATTAATCATTGTACCGACTGCTTCAATTTGGCGAATTGGCTTCATTTTCCTCAAAACGTCAAATGTAGCCTTAGGTATAGGTTTATCAGAAAGTTTCGCAATTACACTTGGATCTATGCCGTTCATCACATTAGCTTTATCTTTTATGGCATCAACAGATATGCCCAAAGCAGCACTAAGTTTTTCAATTGATACTTTTGCCAGAGACTTAATTATCATTCTATGTTCTTCTACTACATTTATATGATTCACTTGTTTGTTAGGAGTGAAAGCATCATCTATGCTCGAAAGTATACATGGAGCTTTTTCTATACCTAAGTCTTTTAAAGCCTCAACCCTCAAATGGCCATCAAGTATCTTAGTGACATCTTTATCTTTGTCATAGAACACTATTATTGGTTCAATAATACCTAAGCTTTCGATAGAGGTAACTATTTGATAATATTTATGGCTTCGCTTTACGTTTTCTAATAATTCCTTAGATGGAATTAACTTATTAGTTTCCAGGTAAATAAAATTATCGCCAAAACGTATCTGAATCATTTTGATACCTCTTTGTTTACTGGGTTTAATATCTGAGATGGTAGTTCTGAAAGATTCTCTTGTTCAAGTATATGTTGAAAGCTTTTATTCATCATTATGATGTTAAAAATCTCATTTACTATTAGTAGATTGGTTTTTATGAATTTTGAGTTGTTATAAACAGATTTATGTTCAGCGATACTATTTTCATAAAGCTCAATCAACTCCTCTGCAGTCATCCTTTTTGATGGTTTGTGATAATAAAATCCGGCTGCTTTTGCACCTTTATTCCCAACTGTTCTTTGATTTAGAATGTGTTTTATCTTTATAATGTCCCGACTTTTTATTAATTTTTTATCATATGCTTCGGTAAGAATATCTTGTGCTTCCTCAGTTTCACATCTTGCAAATTGCACTGCGAGATATAGAGGCAAATTACCCCGTTCGACTGCTGAGAGAAGTTTATGCTCTCCCTTATCAAGTAGCATATTAATACTGCTCACCCAGTTCGATGAATATCCAGTAATCTCACTTATTTCGGAGTCTGAAAGTCCTCTGATTTTCATGTCTTTAATCACCTGTAATAACTCATTAGAACGTGGTCTTCTCCTTGCAATGTTTTCAACTAAACTCATAACGTAAGCATCTTCTTCTGATACATCTCTTACAATTGCTGGAATAATAGTTTCACCTAATGCAACGAGAGCTTCTATTCTCCCTTGACCACAAATTAAAGCATATTTGAAATCGTCTTCATCAATAGCTCTTACGCTTATAGGTTTGCTTAATCCTCTTTTTTTTATGCTTTCCTTTATTTCTTCATGCACTACCTTATTTCTTGTTCGTGGGTTAAGAAATTTTATTTTTGCAATCTCAATTTGAATTATTGGGAATTCATTTTTTTCAGGCAGCATATAGTTCCCTCACTTTCATGCGAGTAATAATTTGTAGAAGTTTATCAAGATTATCAAATCTATAGAGATCTAATCGAATGTTGTTTGTTTCCGTCATGCACATTTTACTATATTCGTTTTCAATCTTTGGTATGATATAAAAATCAAGAGGTGAAATATTTTGTGAATTCATTCGTATAACAATTGTTATGTCTGCTTTCTGTGAGTTATCAAACCGGACTTTCCATCTAAGTTTACCTGATTTCATATGTATGCATTTAGTAACAAGGACGGAAATTAAAAACTCATCATTGATGTAAAGCATTGGGGCATATTTATACTCGTCTATATGACAGTTACTTTTTAAAATTTCACCTTTAAAATCCTCAATTATCTCTGAGTAAAATGATCTTAGTGCTTCATTTATTTTGAGATAGCTGTAATCATGTTCTGGCTTATAACCAATCAAAGTATATGCTCTTAAAAGACCACCAAATCGCGTTCTATAAACAGAAGATGAAGGGCCTGTATCATCTTCATCAATGATAAAGCCTGATAGTTTTCCATTAGATTCTAATTTTTGTTTTAGTTTTTCTAATAGATCTTCATTAGTCAAATGAATGGATCGGAGCTGAATTATTTCTTGAGCTTTATTATATTTTTTCTTTGAAATAATAGGTTTATATGCCTTGTCACATCTAACCCATTCATGTTTGGGGTTTTTTACAAGCCTACTTTTTAGTTTGGATGAGGTTTTGTTATATATGTTGTTTCCAATATATTTTTCATTTGTCAAAATTTGATGTATTTTTGCACGAGTCCATAATGTTCCATTTTCTGCAGGAATGTTCTGTTCATTTAATCTCTCAGCAATAATAAATTCTGGAACGTTATTATCTATAAAGAGATCATAGATTCTATTTACAATTTTTATTTCATTTTTTGGTCCCGGAATTAATATTACCCTATCTGTTTGAATGCTCTTTCTTTTGCGGAAACTCAATATTTCTTTAGCTATGCCATTTTCGTCTACTAAAAGACGTCTCAGTCCATAACCAGCCATACCGCCTTGATGATAACCAAGCTTTATTAAATTTACTTGCCCTATAAATACCTTTTCAGATAAATTCCTGCTGTGATATGCAGCACTAGATCTTTTTATATTGAGTATAACAGAGGACTCTAAAGGGAAATCTTTAGTGGGTATAGGTTCGGAACAATATATAAGATCTACACCATTTCTCTCAAATAGAAAGGAATAATATGCAGCTTCATCACTATTTTGAAAACGACCAAAACGGCTCACATCATAAAATAATACAGCCTGTATATCTATTTTCTTTTGTTCTACATCGTTAAGTAACTGCTGCAAAGAATGCCTGCCTACGATACTGACTCCGCTCTTACCTGCATCATCGTAGGTATAAGCGATTTCCATATTGTTCTTTTCAGCATAATCTTTGATATATTCGGACTGATTATGTAAAGAATATTGCTGATGGTCGGTAGACATCCTCAAGTACTGTGCGACCCTAACTCTATGATTTTTGTCATTTTCGCTAGCCATGCACGAAACCTCATGGATGATTCAATACAATGTAGAGGATAAAATTGATCAAATTTTAACCGAATTCAACTGTTTTATCATTGATTAGAGCGAATTTGGTAGATCTTCGAGGTGTATGATAATCGAGAAGAGATGTGAATTATTTAGCTGATATGACCGACAGCTTTCGTTATTTGGCCTCAAGGTACCCATTTGTAAATGGCTATGCTTAGTCCACATAGGTTAATGGTGTGATCATTAATTCTTCAAATAAATCAAGATAGTTAACCCATCATGGAAGAGTTATGCGGCAATAACTTTGTATTTTTGAGACGAAACATAGTCACTCCACCATTGCATGAGAACCACACGTTCTGTGAGATACTCTGCACGATTGTAGGCTGCAATTATTTCATCTTTTTT
This sequence comes from Lelliottia sp., assembly GCF_045627565.1. Classification (NCBI taxonomy): domain Bacteria; kingdom Pseudomonadati; phylum Pseudomonadota; class Gammaproteobacteria; order Enterobacterales; family Enterobacteriaceae; genus Lelliottia; species Lelliottia sp. The sequence continues at coordinate 135,318 of NZ_JAZQNX010000019.1, forward strand.
CGAGTGGGCAAGGGCGGCTTCTAAGACATCAGTTCTAAACTTGCCACACTCCTCAGCAGCCGTTCTGGCGATTGATCGCATACCATGAGCTACAAGCTCACCTCCGAAGCCCATACGGATTATAGCCGCATTAGCTGTTTGTTCATGCATGTGATTGAGTGGAGCTTTGATACTGGGAAAAACCCACTCTCTATGCCCGCTGATGGCTTTCATTGAATCCAAGACTCGCAAAGCTTCTTTGCTCAGTGGAACTTTGTGAGGTTTCTTCATTTTCATAAACTCCGCCGGGATGTTCCACATGCCGGTTTCTATATCAATATCTGACCATCTTGTGCGAACAGCTTCACCAGGGCGAACCCATGTGAGAAGTTGCCACTCAATCAGTAGCCTTGTTTCTAAACGGACAGAAGCATTGTTTAGAGCAACCAGGAAGCGGGGGAGTTCGGAAGGGGGTAATGCTGGCATATTCTGTTTTTTTGGCTTGCTGAACCGTTGCCCCAGGTTGTCAGCCGGATTGAATTCTATGAGTTCTTCTGTTGCTGCATAGCGGAAAATTTCATTCAGGCGGGATATGATGCGGCGAAGTGTTTCAAGGACACCTCGTTTTTCTATGGGTTCTAAATGCTGTTTAAGCATTTTAGGGCGAATCTCCTTAATGGGGGTATCACCCAACGTTGGAAAGATATTTCTCTCTAGGCTTCGCCAGATGTCGTTAGCATGATCTTGGGAGATGCCTGACGTTTTGACTTTCTCATCAAGCCACTTCCTGGCTACTGCTTGAAATGTATGTTCCGTGGCATCCTTAAGGGCATTGGCTTTGTGGGTGTTATGAACTTGTGGGTCTATACCATTTGCAAGCAACGACAAGTACTCATCACGTAAAGCTCGTGCCTTCGCAAGTGTAAGGTGAGGATAGGTTCCTAAGCTCACCTTAGTTCGCTTTTTGGTCACAGGCACTGCATATCTGAAATACCAATTTTTCTTTCCTCCCTTCGCCAAGGGGGCGATTCGCAGGAGCAAACCATCGCCGTCAAAAAGGTTAACCTCTTTCTCGGCAGGTTTGGTGCTTTTGATTTCAGTGTCAGTGAGCTTCTTAGCGATTTTTGCCATGTTTGGGACCCTCATGTTTTGGACCCTTCGTGTTGGGTCCCAAAAAGGGTGCCATAACGAGTAGATTCTAGCAATTCTCGGTAGACTATTATAGACGTAAAAAAGCCCGCAAGGCTGGTTCCATGCGGGCTTGATAGACTTCACTGAACTTCAATATATCAAAAATTGGTGGAGCTGGGGGGATTTGAACCCCCGTCCGAAATTACTACATCCTCGGTACTACATGCTTAGTCAGTCTTTACATTCGCACGCCAGCTGCGGACAGACACGCCACTAACGAACTAGCCTGATTAGTTTTAGCACTTCAGCCCCAGGCAGGACATCCGCGCGATCTCTTTTGGGTTTGACCTCTCTTTATCCCCGTCTTAAGAGCGGAAGCTAGGGAGAGAGGGCTCTTAGCAGGGTATTAAGCTGCTAAAGCGTAGTTTTCGTCGTTTGCGACTATTTTTTTGCGGCTTTTTACGAGGCAAACCGCCCCTCGGCATGCACCTTGGGTTTCGCAAATCCCGTCGAATCCAGAATCAGCCCCAATGTGTTGAACTCAGTATACCAGAACTGCCAACGGAGATGCCAGTCCGGAACGTCAAGTTCTTAAATCACTGTAATCTGTATAAAATTTACGCGGGGTTAACGCCCTGCGTGTTTCATGATTCGTGCTTTATCGACCTGCCATTCGCGATCTTTCAGATCTGAACGTTTGTCATGCTGTTTCTTACCTTTCGCAACGCCGATTTTGACTTTGCACCAGGCGTTCTTCCAGTACAGCGAGAGCGCAACGACGGTATAACCTTCCCGGTTGATACGCCCGTAAAGGGATTGCAGCTCGCGCTGATTCAGCAGCAGTTTACGGGTGCGAATCGGATCGCAAACGTAGTGGGAAGAGGCGACAGCCAGCGGCGTGAAGTTCGCGCCGAACAGGAAGGCTTCGCCATCAATCAGGATCACATAGCTGTCGCTGATATTGGCTTTCCCCGCACGCAGGGATTTAACTTCCCAGCCCTGTAAGGAGAGACCAGCTTCGAATTCTTCTTCAATGAAATATTCATGGCGGGCACGCTTGTTGAGCGCAATGGTGGCCGAGCCAGGTTTATGTACTTTTTTCTTCGTCATAAGTGTCGTAAAACCATAGGTCATCTGATTTCAAAAAGTAACCTCATTGCGACTGCGTCCTGTGAGGTCTAACGCGCTATCTTAGCACGAGATGAGGCCTGCCGTTTTTTTAACAAGGGATAAATGTTATTATTTGTTGGTTGTGTGACCATGGAAAAAGCTATGCCTCAGATTAGCCGTACTGCGCTTGTTCCGTTCAGCGTGGAGCAAATGTACCAATTAGTGAACGACGTTAAGTCCTATCCACAATTTATTCCGGGATGTACCGGAAGCCGAGTGCTGGAGGCCGGTCCGACTCAGATGACGGCGGCAGTGGACGTCTCGAAAGCGGGGATCAGTAAAACGTTTACCACCCGTAACACGTTGACGGACAACCAGAGTATTTTGATGCATCTGGTCGATGGCCCTTTCAAAAAACTGATGGGTGGCTGGAAATTTACGCCACTGAGTGCTGACGCGTGTCGCATCGAATTCCATTTGGACTTCGAATTTACCAATAAGCTGATTGAACTGGCGTTTGGCCGGATTTTCAAGGAGCTGGCTGCGAATATGGTTCAGGCGTTTACTGTCCGCGCGAAAGAGGTTTACAGTGTCGCGTAAGATCGCTGTCGAAGTCGCTTACGCATTACCTGAAAAGCAGTATCTACAGCAGGTAAAATTGGACGAGGGCGCAACCGTTGAGGAAGCGATCCGGGCATCGGGTTTGCTAGAACTTCGTCGTGACATTGATCTGGCTAAAAACAAAGTCGGTATTTACAGCCGGCCCGTTAAGCTCGGCGATGTGGTGAATGATGGGGATCGCGTTGAGATTTATCGTCCGCTGATTGCTGATCCAAAAGAGCTGCGTCGTCAGCGTGCGGAGAAGGCAGGGAAGTAGAATCTCTTTTGCTAACCTCAGCAGAGATAATAAAAAAGGTGCTCAATGAGCACCTTTTTGCATTTTTCGATTCTGAAAACTTACTCTTTGGTGAGAGCAGGTTTGTTGTCAATGTTCGTTAACACACCGCTGCTGTTAAAGGTCAGCGTGAGCGTCTGCTGCGTTACGCCTTCATGACCAGGCTGCTGACGGAAAACGTAGAACCAGGTATTGGTGCCGAATGGATCGGACATCATCGGGGTTCCCAATGCATAAGCGACCTGCTGTTGTGTCATACCGACACGAACTTTAGACACATCGTTAGGTGTGAGGTAGTTCCCCTGGTTGATGTCAGGACGGTAAACCACTCGCTCCAGAGTGGAACAACCTGCGGTCAACATCAGAAGAACCGCTGCGACAGCGGTCAGCGTTTTACAGCGCATAGTGATTTGATTCCTTTTCGGGCCCGAGCAATACGCGGCTCATATGTTATATGCCGATGATAATAGACCTTGCCCCACTTTGAAACCGGTCTGACGGCGTTTTGTTGTTCTGTATGACCCTGAGATCCCGAAAAAGTTTATGCAGCCAGCAGTTCTTTGGCGTTTGCGAGCGTATTTCGTGTGACTTCGCTACCGCCCAGCAGTCGTGCCAGCTCCTGGAGACGCGCACGTTTATCAAGCGGCTGCATATGGGTTTCTGTCATTTCGCCATCCGTTTCTTTACTCACAAAGAAATGATGATGCCCACAACCAGCCACCTGCGGAAGGTGAGTGACGCACATCACTTGGGTGGATTCACCCAACTGGCGTAGCAATTTACCCACAACGGCAGCGGTTGGGCCGCTGATCCCGACATCCACTTCATCGAAAATGAGTGCAGGCGTTTCCATTTTACGTGCAGTAATCACCTGGATGGCCAGAGCGATACGGGAAAGCTCACCGCCTGATGCCACTTTCGAGATCGCCTGCAAAGGCTGCCCTGGGTTTGTCGTTACGCGGAACTCAACGCGATCTGCACCTTCGGCGGTGAGATGCTGTTCTTCAAATTTAACGTCGATCGCAAAGACGCCGTGTGGCATCGATAATACGTGCATGCTCTCGGTAATGTGCTGACTCAATTCCTGAGCGTACTGCTGGCGTACCTCATGAAGCTGCTTCGCTGTGGCCAGCGCCTGCTGATGGTGAATATTCGCTGCCAGCGAAAGGGTTTCCAGAGAGTCGGCTTGATCGTCAAGCTGCTGTTGCTCATCCAGTAAAGACTGATGGTAATTGGGTAACTCTTCCGGGGTGACGTGGTGTTTACGTGCCAGAGAAATCTGTTTTGAAATGCGTTGTTCAAGTTCAAACAAACGATTCGGATCGAGATCCAGACGCTCACAATAATGGCGCAGCTCTTCACTGGCTTCAGAAATCTGAATCGCCGCTTCTTCAAGCATTTCCATTACGCTTGAGAGTTTACTGTCCAGCCCCACTAACTCAGTCACCTGTTGGCGAACGCTATACAGCTGGCTTTGCAGGTTGACGTCTTCCCCATCGGCCAGCAGATTTAAAGCTTGCTGGCTGGTTGAAATCAGGTGGCCGCTGTTCGCCAGCCGTTTGTACTCTTCGTCGATTTGTTCGAATTCGCCCAACTGCGGCTGAAATTCATTGAGTTCTTTGAGCTGATACTCCAGCAGTTCGGCACGCGCTAAACGTTCCTGGCTTTGCTGTTGGTGCTGGGCCAGCTCACGGCAGCTTTGGTGCCACTGACGATAGTGCTCAGCCATCAGTTGAGTGAGCGCATACTCACCTGCATAGCCGTCGAGAAGGGACTTTTGCTGTTCAGGTTTAATCAATTGCTGATGGGCGTGTTGACCGTGGATTTGGATCAGCAACTGGCCCAGTTCCCGAAGTTGGGAAAGCGGAACCGCAGTACCGTTGATAAAGCCGCGAGAACGACCATCGTTGCTGATTACGCGGCGAAGTAAACACTCACGTCCATCTTCAAGCTGGTTCGCTTCAAGCCAGCGCAGGGCGGCAGGCGTGTCTTTAAGGGAGAAACGCGCGCAGAGATCAGCGCGGTTTGCGCCTGAGCGGACGATATCGCCTTCGGCACGACCGCCAAGGCACAAGCCGAGCGCATCAATGGCAATAGATTTACCTGCACCGGTTTCACCGGTAATAGCCGTCATTCCGCTCAGGAAGTCGATCTCAAGTTCACGAACAATGGCGAAGTTGCTGATGGTCAGTTGTGCCAGCATAATTGTTTTCCTGTATGAAAAACCATAACTGTATTTTCATACAGTATAAACTGGTTTTTTATACAGTAAAGTACTGGATGCAAAAATTAGAACAATTTTTTCGACCAGCCAAGTTTTGAGCTTAATGTATTGAAATAACTGTAGTCTTTTGGGTGGATCAGATTCAAGTGGTAGTCGCAACGACGGATTAATACGTCTTCCCCTTCCTGGATAGGCAGGGCAATCTGGCTGTCGCAGCTAATTTCGAGATCGTTACGGCGATGTGAAAAGCGCAGTCGAATAGTGCTGCTGCTGTTAATCACCAGTGGGCGAGCAGAGAGCGTGTGCGGGAACATGGGGACTAACGTGATCGCGTCCAGCGACGGAGTCAGAATCGGTCCGCCCGCAGAAAGGGAATACGCCGTTGAGCCTGTCGGGGTCGAAATAATTAACCCATCAGAACGCTGCGAAAAGGCGAAAACTTCGTCGATATAGACCTCGAATTCAATCATGTGTGCGACTTTGCCAGGGTGCAGCACAACTTCATTAATCGCCGTGCTGATGCGCTTCTGGCAGTCTTGCTGACAGACCTGCGCTTCCAGCAGAAAGCGTTTTTCGCTGATATAATGACCATCAAGTACATCAGCAAGTTGTTGATGGGCATTGTCAGGGTCGAGATCGGTCAGAAAACCCAGGTTACCGCGATTGATACCAATAACCTTAATATCATAGCGCGCCAGCGTTCGGGCGGCCCCCAGCATGTTGCCGTCACCGCCGACCACGACCGCGAGATCGGCCTGTTGTCCGATTTCCGCCAGCGTGCCGGTTTTCACATTTTTGAGCTGTAATTCCTTGGCAATTTGCTGCTCAACCATCACCTCATAACCTTTCGCGCACAGCCAGCGATACAGCATTTCATGTGTCGTCAGCGCGGTTGGATGACGTGGATGTCCGACAATCCCAATACACTTGAAATGATTATTCATTTTCTGGAGGTCCTTGTGCCGAATGATGGTGACAATGTGCTTTGTTCCCTTGAATCCCGGAAACTGATCCCCATAATAAGCGAAGTTAGCGAGATGAATGCAGAAAAAACGCGGAGAAATTCATGAGTAGTAAAGAACAGAAAACGCCTGAGGGGCAAGCCCCTGAAGAAATTATCACGGAACAGCACGATGAAGTTGAGGCTGTAGAGCCGGACGCGTCTGCTGAGCAGGTGGACCCGCGCGATGAAAAAATTGCGAATCTGGAAGCTCAGTTAACTGAAGCGCAGAATCGCGAGCGCGAAGGTGTGCTGCGTGTTAAAGCCGAAATGGAAAACCTGCGTCGCCGTACCGAGCTCGACGTTGAGAAAGCGCATAAATTTGCGCTGGAGAAATTCGTCAATGAGCTGTTGCCGGTGATTGATAGCCTGGATCGCGCCCTGGAAGTGGCAGACAAAGCGAATCCGGATATGACGGCGATGGTTGAAGGTCTTGAGCTGACGCTGAAATCCATGCTGGATGTGGTGCGTAAGTTCGGCGTTGAAGTGGTTGCTGAGATTGACGTTGCACTGGATCCGAACGTTCACCAGGCCATTGCGATGGTTGAGTCAGAAGACGTTGCTGCCGGTAACGTGCTGGCTGTGATGCAGAAAGGCTATACGCTGAATGGTCGCACAATTCGTGCTGCCATGGTCACTGTCGCGAAAGCGAAGGGCTAATCCGTTCTCCCCTCTCCGACGGAGAGGGGATTTCTCATTCTGCGACGCTGTCCCGCAGCGGTTTAACCGGAATGACTTTCACCTGCTTAATCATATTTTCCTGCACATCCAGAATATCAATATCGTACTGGCTGATACGCACGCGCGTTCCGGCAGCGGGGATCTCTTCCAGCACTTCCAGAATCATACCGTTAATCGTGCGCGCGTCCTCTTCCGGTAGGTGCCAGTTAAACGCTTTATTTAGCTCACGAACGTTGGTGCTGCCATCAATCAGCACCGAACCGTCGTTTTGCGGCGTGACTTCTTCTGCCAGTGACGGCGACATGGACGTTGTAAAATCACCAACGATTTCTTCCAGAATGTCTTCCACGGTAACCAGCCCCTGAATATCGCCATATTCATTTACGACCAGGCCCGCTTTCTTTTTATTTCGCTGGAATTTGACCAGTTGGGTACTGAGCGGCGTACCTTCCGGTATGACATAAATTTCATCAGCCGCACGCAGCATCACCTCTTTGGTGAACTCTTTCTTTTCTTGCATGAGTCGCCAGGCTTCACGCACGCGCAGCATGCTGATGGCGTCATCCAGCGAATCTCGATAAAGAACGATGCGTCCGTGAGGAGAGTGCGTGAGTTGGCGGACAATCGCTTTCCAGTCATCGTTGATGTCGATACCGACAATTTCATTGCGCGGGACCATGATGTCGTCGACGCTGATCTTTTCCAGATCCAGTACCGAGAGCAGCATGTCCTGGTGACGGCGGGAAATTTGCGAGCGTGATTCATTCACAAGCGTGCGCAGTTCGTCTTTGCTGAGTGCGCTGCTGATGGTGACATCCGCTTTAATGCCCATTAAGCGCATCAGCAGACGCGTCACTTTATTGAGCAACCAGACCAGCGGCATCATCAGGATCAGCAACGGTCCCAACAGAAAGCTGCTTGGATAGGCCACCTTTTCGGGATAGAGCGCGGCGATGGTTTTTGGCAGTACTTCGGCGAAAACCAGCACCACGAACGTCAGTACGCCGGTGGCAATTGCCACACCTGCGTTGCCATAAAGACGCATCCCGACGATGGTGCCCAGCGCAGAAGCCAGAATGTTGACCAGGTTATTACCGATCAAGACCAGGCTAATCAGGCGATCAGGCTTGCGTAGCAGCTTTTCAACGCGGCGGGCGGCGCGGTTACCTTGTTTAGCGCGATGACGTAACCGGTAGCGGTTTAGCGTCATCATGCCGGTTTCCGAGCCAGAGAAGTAGGCGGAGATGACCACCATGACGATCAGCGTAACGATCAGCGTGGTGGTTGAGATGTGTTCCAGGGGGAACTCCTTTGTTGCTTAGCTGACGAACTGCTGTATGACGCGGCTACCGAAATAGGCCAGGGTCAAAATGCCAGCGCCTGCGACGTTAAACCAGACGACGCGACGACCGCGCCAGCCCTTGTGATAATGGCCCCATAACAGGACAACATAAACAAACCACGCGATGATAGAGAGCACGGCTTTATCGATGTTCTCAACGCTGAATAAATTCTGCATATAAAACAAACCGGTACACAGCGTCAGCGTTAGCAGCACCACGCCAATCTGCGTGATGTGAAACATCTTGCGCTCTATCACCATCAGCGGTGGCATTTCCTGGTTAAATACCAGCTTTTTGTTTTTTAGCTGGTAGTCAATCCACGCCAATTGCATTGCATACAATGCGGCAATAATCAGCGTTGCGTAGGAGAATAATGACAGCCCGATGTGCACCATCATGCCGGGTGTGGTTTCCAGATGCGTGATGAACTCGTTTGGCACGAAAGTCGCGAAAGCCAGATTGATGAGCGCGAAGGCATAGACAATCGGCAGTAACAGCCACCCGCGATTTTTAGAGGCGACAATGGTCATCACCGTACAAATCATCAGGCTCACCAGCGAACCGACGTTCAGCACGCTCAAATTTTGGACGCTGCCGTCGCCTGGAATAATACGCGATTCCAGGGCAAACGCATGGCTTACCAGTGCGATCACCGCCGACAAAATAGCCATCCGTCGCCAGCCGCTGTTTTTTTGCAACAGGCCAGGAATGATCAGCGCAAGGCTGAAAGAGTAGGCAACAAGGGCGATCAGTGCGAAAACAGGCATATAGGCGTCGACAGTTGTCTGAATAAGAAAGATAAGCAGTATAACGTTACGTGACGCGTGCTCCAACCGTTGCATAACAACAAAGACGCCTTCATGTTATACTCCGGCAAAATTCTGTGTATGTGTCGCTGTGGCGACCCAACGTTTCTACATCAGGCGAGAGACAATGTTTGATAATTTAACCGATCGTTTGTCGCGCTCGCTGCGCAACATCAGCGGCCGTGGACGACTTACCGAAGACAATGTTAAAGAGACGCTGCGCGAAGTGCGTATGGCGTTACTCGAAGCCGACGTGGCGCTGCCGGTCGTGCGTGAATTCATCAATCGTGTGAAAGAAAAAGCGGTTGGTCATGAAGTGAATAAGAGCCTGACCCCAGGTCAGGAGTTCGTCAAAATCGTACGCAACGAGCTGGTTGCGGCGATGGGCGAAGAAAACCAGGTTCTGAACCTGGCCGCGCAACCGCCAGCTGTGGTTCTGATGGCCGGTTTGCAGGGTGCGGGTAAAACCACCAGCGTCGGTAAGCTGGGTAAATTCCTGCGCGAAAAGCACAAAAAGAAAGTGCTGGTTGTTTCTGCCGACGTTTACCGCCCTGCGGCGATCAAACAGCTAGAAACGCTGGCGCAACAGGTTGAGGTCGATTTCTTCCCGTCCGATGTGGCGCAAAAACCGGTTGATATCGTTAATGCCGCGTTGAAAGAAGCCAAACTGAAGTTTTACGACGTGCTGCTGGTGGATACCGCCGGTCGTTTGCACGTTGATGAAGCGATGATGGATGAAATCAAACAGGTTCATGCCGCGATCAATCCGGTAGAAACCCTGTTTGTTGTCGACGCCATGACGGGCCAGGATGCGGCAAATACCGCAAAAGCGTTTAACGAAGCGCTGCCGCTGACCGGCGTTGTCCTGACCAAAGTGGACGGCGACGCCCGCGGCGGTGCGGCGCTCTCAATTCGTCATATCACCGGTAAGCCGATTAAGTTCCTCGGCGTGGGTGAAAAGACCGAAGCGCTGGAACCTTTCCACCCGGACCGTATTGCGTCACGTATTCTCGGTATGGGCGACGTGCTGTCGCTTATCGAAGATATCGAGAGCAAGGTTGACCGCGCGCAGGCTGAGAAGCTCGCGAGCAAGCTGAAAAAAGGTGACGGTTTTGATTTGACCGACTTCCTGGAACAGCTGCGTCAGATGAAAAACATGGGCGGCATGGCGAGCCTGATGGGCAAGCTGCCGGGTATGGGTCAGATTCCTGACAACGTGAAAGCGCAGATGGATGACAAAGTGCTGGTGCGTATGGAAGCTATCATCAACTCGATGACGCTGAAAGAGCGCGCAAAACCAGAAATCATTAAAGGCTCACGCAAACGCCGTATTGCTGCCGGTTGCGGTATGCAGGTGCAGGACGTTAACCGTCTTCTGAAACAGTTCGACGACATGCAGCGCATGATGAAGAAAATGAAGAAGGGCGGTATGGCGAAAATGATGCGTGGGATGAAAGGGATGATGCCTCCAGGATTCCCTGGCAGATAAATCGTGTTTAATGCTCAGTATCAAGATGCTGATTGCATTTTCCCCAGAAATCAGTAAAATTTTCGGGCTTTTAATATGACACTGGGCTCCGTTCCTCGATGGGGCCCAGTGTTTTATTCACACAAGAGGATGTTATGGTAACTATTCGTTTAGCACGTCACGGCGCGAAAAAGCGTCCGTTCTACCAGGTTGTTGTTACTGACAGCCGTAATGCACGCAACGGTCGCTTCATCGAGCGCGTTGGTTTCTTCAACCCGCTGGCTAGCGGTGCAGAAGAAGAAACTCGTCTGGATCTGGATCGTGTCGCTCACTGGGTTGGCCTGGGCGCGACTGTTTCCGACCGCGTTGCTGCGCTGATCAAAGCAGCAAACAAAGCAGCTTAATCTGTCACGGTGGTCATGATGAGCAATAAAGCACCTGTTGAACCGATCGTATTGGGAAAAATGGGTTCTTGCTACGGTATCCGTGGTTGGCTCAGAGTGTTTTCCTCCACTGAAGACGCTGAAAGCATTTTTGATTACCAGCCCTGGTTTATCCAGAAAGGCGGTAAGTGGGAAGAGGTCGAGCTGGAAAGCTGGCGTCGCCACAATCAGGATATCGTGATCAAGCTGAAAGGCGTTGAAGATCGCGATGCTGCGAATCTCCTGACGAATTGCGAAATTGTCGTTGATTCATCGCAGTTGCCAAAGCTTGACGATGGCTACTACTGGAAAGACCTTATGGGTTGCCAGGTAGTAACCACGGAAGGATACGAGCTCGGTAAAGTCATTGATATGATGGAAACGGGCTCAAATGACGTTCTCGTCATTAAGGCAAACCTGAAAGATGCATTTGGCATCAAGGAGCGGTTGGTTCCGTTCCTCGATGGACAGGTTATCAAGAAAGTCGATCTCACTACTCGTACGATTGAAGTAGATTGGGATCCTGGTTTTTAAATTCTCCGGATAAACGGTAAAAGACGGCGCTATGTGGATTGGCATTATCAGCCTGTTTCCTGAAATGTTCCGCGCGATTACTGATTACGGGGTAACTGGCCGGGCAGTAAAAAAAGGCCTGCTGAACATCCAGAGCTGGAGTCCTCGTGACTTCGCGCATGACCGGCACCGTACCGTGGACGAACGTCCTTACGGCGGCGGACCGGGGATGTTAATGATGGTGCAACCCTTACGGGACGCGATTCATACAGCAAAAGCCGCGGCAGGTGAAGGCGCAAAGGTGATTTATCTGTCACCTCAGGGACGCAAGCTTGATCAAGCGGGCGTGAGCGAACTGGCGACGAATCAGAAACTGATTCTGGTCTGTGGTCGCTATGAGGGCATAGATGAGCGCGTAATTCAGACCGAGATTGACGAAGAATGGTCTATCGGCGATTACGTTCTCAGCGGTGGTGAGCTACCGGCAATGACGCTGATTGACTCTGTAGCCCGGTTTATTCCGGGTGTACTGGGCCATGAAGCATCGGCAACAGAAGATTCTTTTGCCGACGGGTTGCTGGACTGTCCACACTATACTCGTCCTGAAGTGTTAGAAGGGATGGAGGTACCGGCGGTATTACTGTCAGGTAACCATGCCGAGATACGTCGCTGGCGTTTGAAGCAGTCGCTGGGCCGCACCTGGCTTAGAAGACCTGAACTTCTGGAAAACCTGGCTCTGACTGAAGAGCAAGCAAAGTTGCTGGCCGAGTTCAAAAAAGAACACGCGCACCAGCAGCATAAACATGATGGGATGGCGTAAGCCCCCAAATATCAGTTTACCCAGGATAAGAGATTAAATTATGAGCAACATTATTAAGCAAATTGAACAAGAGCAGATGAAGCAGGACGTACCTTCATTCCGTCCGGGTGATTCCGTGGAAGTGAAAGTATGGGTTGTTGAAGGTACCAAAAAACGTCTGCAGGCATTCGAGGGCGTGGTTATCGCTATTCGTAACCGCGGTCTGCACTCTGCATTCACTGTTCGTAAAATTTCTAACGGCGAAGGTGTTGAGCGTGTCTTCCAGACTCACTCTCCAGTAATTGACAGCATTTCTGTTAAACGCCGTGGTGCTGTACGTAAAGCTAAACTGTACTACCTGCGTGAGCGTACTGGTAAGTCTGCTCGTATCAAAGAGCGTCTTGGCTAAGATTCGCTTAAGCGACATCCTGATAAAGGGGCTGGCCGAAAGGTCGGCCCTTTTTTATGTAAATGAACTCACGATGTTAACCATCCTTTCATAAATCATTTACAATGCTCCCTCTTCACTGGAGGGCAATTGGATAACGCACTGTATCATTCAGCCTTGAAACGCGCAGCGGCCTGGACCGCGCTGTTTGCGATCCTGCTGATTGTGGTTGCTCCTCTTATCTCTATCTCGCTGCAAAAAGATCCCATGAGCACCATGCCTGGCATGCATCACGATATGAATGCTATGCCGATGGACGATCATCATGGTGATACCCCGCACTCAATGCCAGTCGATCATGCGGAGGCGTGCGGGTATTGTGTGCTGATGGCGCACGTTCCAGGCATGATTTTAGCCCTGGTGGTGGTGCTGAGTGCCGTTCTGCAAAGACTTAGCATAAAGCCACCACGCCCGGTGGTGAGCCACTGGCACTACTTCCCCTGGTTGTATCCTGATACGCGCGCGCCGCCGCGGTGGACTGCTTTTTCCCGTTAAAAATAAAACGCACACCTGATTGGGTATGCCGATAACTTTTTACCTGCACAAAGGAAAAGTATGACCACCTGTACTCCGCGCGCAGCATGGGGAAACCTGCTGCGTCGCCTGCATTTTTACATTGGGCTATTTGTCGGCCCGTTTATCTTCTTTGCCGCGCTGACCGGAACCTTGTACGTCGCTACGCCGCAGCTTGAGAGCTATATGTACAAGCATGCATTGTACGGAGAAACGTCTGGTGAATCGCAGTCTTTGGCTGAGCAAATTGTGGTGGCCGAGAAAGCGGTAGGTAACGACTTACGTCTTCACGCCGTACGTCCCGGTTTGGTCAGCGGTGAAACCACTCGTGTGATGTTTACCGATCCGCAGCTGGGGCCGTCAGAGCATCGGGCTATTTTTGTTGATCCCGTAAGTCTTGCGGTCCGTGGCGATATGACAGTGTATGGAACCAGTGGGATTCTGCCGCTACGCCAGACTATCGACTATCTGCACAGATCACTGATGCTGGGTGATGTTGGCCGTTTATACAGCGAGCTGGCAGCGTCATGGATGTGGATTGCCGCGTTGGGAGGTATTGCACTGTGGTCTTACACTCGCCCAAAACGGCGCATCAATAATCGATTTCAGAACCGCCGTCGCGTGCATGTGACGTTAGGTTGGGTGCTGTTGGGTGGCATGCTGCTGTTTTCCGCCACCGGGCTGACCTGGTCTCAATGGGCGGGAGGAAACGTTGATAAATTGCGCTCTGAAATGAATTGGTTAACGCCTCAGGTCAATACCAAACTGCAGGGACCGGCGGAAGAGGTTGATCCTCATGCCGAACATCACGGGCATTACAGTGCGATGATGATGTCTGAGATGGCAATGGATCTGACGCTTTTCGACAACGTTCTGAATGCCGCAAGATCAGCGGGCATTGATGCCAGCAAGCTGGAGATCCGACCGGCAAAAATGGCCGATCGGGCGTGGACCGTGACGGAGATCGATCGTGGCTGGCCAACGCAGGTGGATGCGGTCGCTATTGATCCGCATTCCATGCAGATCCTGGATCGCACCCGTTTTGCGGATTTCCCGCTCATGGCGAAACTGACCCGCTGGGGTGTTGATTTCCACATGGGGATTCTCTTTGGGCTGGTAAATCAGCTGGTGCTGATCGCTTTCGGTATCGCTCTGTGCGTGTTGATTGCCTGGGGATATCGAATGTGGTGGATGCGACGCCCAACGCAGTCGGCAAGCAACCCCGTATTGACCCTTTGTCAGTGCTGGATGGCGTTGCCAGTGAGCGGACGGATTGTCTCGCTCATGATCAGCATGGCGTTGGGGCTGGCAATGCCAGTGATGGGATGCAGTCTGCTGCTCTTTGTGGTCATTGACTGGTTGCGCTGGCGCGCGCAGTCGACGTTATCACTGGCTGAATCAGCAAAGTAATCGGTTAAGGCGTGCTGATCACCACCGCAACACGGCGGTTTTCAGCGCGTCCTTGTGAAGTGCTATTGCTGGCGACCGGGTATTTTTTGCCTAATCCCTGCGTAGTGAGATTGCTGCGCGGGATATTTGCCCCTTTAGCCCAGGCATCAGCCACCACGTTTGCCCGCTTTAACGACAAGGATTGGTTGTAACTCTCTTCACCGTAGTTGTCGGTATGTCCATCCATCCGGGCGTGCGTCAAGCCCGTTCCCGCCAGGTGTGAGGCCATCGACTGAATTTGTTGCTCGCTTTCGGCTCTGAGTTGCGACTCATTTTTGCCGAACAAAATTTTGTCAGAGAGACCGAGTGACCAGTCACCGTTCATTTCATTGAAGCCGTAAGACTTCATCGCAGCGACTTGTTCTGGCGTAAATTTTCCCTGATGGGGGGCATGACAGCCCGCCAGAATAGTTGATGCTAATAAAACCGGAGCGAGATATCGCCTGAACATAGCGTATTCCTTTTTAAGATATTATTTTTGTGCGCTGGTTTTTCACCAGATACATATTACGGTCGGCTTGCTCCAGTAATGCCTCTACTGAGGTATTTTCCCACGTTAGAGCAAAGCCAATGCTGAGTGACATGTTTGCAGTGTGCCCGTTATGAAGATCGTACGGACGGAGGAATTGCTGCGAAAGGGCAGCACAAAGTTGTTGGACGTCTGTTGCCGAATGGACGCCGTACAGAATCATGGCAAATTCATCTCCGCCAAGGCGGTACGATTGATGACGTTTCGCGCCAAACTCAACCATGCGGTTCGCCACTTCAATCAACACACAATCTCCGGCCGCATGACCCCATGTGTCGTTAATAAGCTTAAAGTCATCGCCATCAAGGAACAGCAGAGCGGAGTTGGTTTGCGCAGAGGCGTCTTTCATCAGCGCCGCAATGCTGTTGCGGAAGGCGGCACGATTGGCGAGACCGGTCAGGGGGTCATGCATCGCGGTTCGCATCAACTGCGCATTCCTCGCCTGTAGCTTAAGTTGCCACTCTTCCATTTCATCGAGCAGGCTATTAAAGTCCTGGCCGAAGCGATGAAATTCTTCAATTCGCTCTTCTTCCACCCGACGCGAAAAGTTGCGATTCGATTTAACGTCATGCACAACATCAGTGATGTTTTGTAGCGCGTTCACTATTCCGTTGTGCAGAGACTGCGTGATGGACAGGGCGACAAAGGCAGCGATAAGAATACACCCGGTCAGGACGGCGAAAGACATCCAGATAAAGTGGCTGATCAGGCTGTCGCGCGCAGTAATACGCACTTCACCAATAGCATGACCGTTATGTAAGACGGGCTGAATCGCGGGTGTGGGGAACAGCCAGCGGCTGACAAGAGTCCCTAGCGCATCAGGATTATCGTCGGGATTCCACGACCAGTGCGCAAAACGTTTACCCTGTCCGTCGAGCACTTCGGCTACGGCGAACTGCCCCTGTTTGCCCAACATCGCAAGCGTTTCAGTGGCAGCTGTCGCGTCGTTAAACACCAGCGAAGCCTCAAGACTGCGGCTCATTGTGGCGCTGGTTAATTCGAGATTTTTTTGCGCATATTGTTTTAGCGTGACGACCGAGGCAATAGATAATAATAGCCATATCAGGGTCATAGTGATAACGACGCTAATCATACTGATGCGTCTTAACGTTCTTTTAAATGTCGGGCGTGACGTTGAAGTGAATTCCTTATTCATACTTCTTATTCCGGGCAAGCATTAACACTTCTGGATTGACCCTGACACCACTACGGGATAGTGCATCCAGATTTATAGAAAATCGTACTGCGTCTTCATTAATTATCAGGCAAAATGCGCTGCCAATAACGCATTCAGAATTTTGTTCGGCGATTAATAGCAGCGCTCTTCCCTGATAACGGTTTATTAATTCAAGCTGGCTTGCGGGTGATTCGTTACCAAAATAAATAGCATCGCAAGTGGCATCAAGTGCTTCAGATTCACTATGAACAATCAGCGGGCTATAAGGTAAAGGTACGGCCCCACTTTTACTGAGCGCCTGTGTATAGTGTGAAGAGGCAAAAATACAGAGCTTGGGCTGGCCGGAAAGCGAGGGCCAGCGGGTATAACTGACGATTCCAGAGACGATCGCGCGGACCGATTTATCCGTCGGCGTTTGCGCTGCGGCGAGAGTTTTCCCTCCGACCGTCAGAAGTATTAGCGCCAGTGTCAGTTGGCATAAAGAGATCGCAAAATAATGTCTCATCTGAAACCGCCGCACCGCTCTGGAATATATATCTCTCAATATTATCCGCAGACTATCATTTTTTACGTGAGTCGTCATTATGTGAAATTGTTGTTCACGGGACTTAAGTAAAATCTAAAGCAAAATTCGAATGCAACCGCTATGCGATAAGGTCAATTAAGCCTGGAGGCTCGCAAACCTTCATCCATTCCTTTTTGCCAGGATTTACGCAATAAATCCGCATTTTCTGCTGTATCGCAACTGGCGGGGAATATTTTCCCCGAGAGACCCCACGCATAGACAAAGTCTTCAGTACATATTCTTTTCTGGCCATCTGCATAACCACGCAGATATTCACTACGATTCACATCGGGATCGTTAAAGCTATCGGTGAGCGTTTCATTGCTTTTTACCGACGCACCATTCATGGCATCTTCTTTGCCGGCAGTAAACCAGCTGGTGCCGGTCCAGTCTGGCTGGAAGGTGTAGGGATTGATTTGACAGCCTGTCAAAAGCAGTGCCAGCAGGGCGAAAACCAGTGGGCGCATAGTATTCTCCTTTTTGTTCAGCATAGCCTGGCGTTGAGAAGTTTAACTGTAATTTTATGTTTACGATAATGGCGGGGTTATTTTGCTATAAAATGCATAGTGTAAATTAAAATTTACGGAATTTGGATTGAAATCTTTACTGCGTATGGTATTGTGAGCTCACCTCATCGAGGAAAACACTATCGCAAACGAGCATTACAGGATCGCCATCATGCAAAAAGACGCGCTGAACAACGTACATATTACCGACGAACAAGTTTTGATCACTCCGGATCAGTTAAAGCTGGAATTCCCACTGAGTTCTGAGCAAGAAGCGCAAATCGAGCAGTCGCGCCAGACCATCTCTGACATCATTGCTGGTCGCGATCCGCGCCTGCTGGTGGTGTGCGGCCCTTGCTCGATTCACGATCCTGAAACTGCGATTGAATATGCTCGTCGATTTAAAGTGTTAGCCGAAGAGGTCAGCGATAGCCTCTACCTGGTCATGCGCGTCTATTTTGAAAAACCTCGTACCACCGTGGGCTGGAAGGGGTTGATCAATGACCCGCATATGGATGGTTCGTTTGATGTTGAATCCGGCCTGAAGATTGCGCGTCATCTGCTGGTTGAACTGGTCAGCATGGGGCTGCCACTGGCGACTGAAGCGCTCGATCCTAATAGCCCGCAATACCTCGGCGATCTGTTTAGCTGGTCTGCGATTGGTGCACGTACAACCGAATCACAAACTCACCGCGAGATGGCTTCTGGCCTGTCGATGCCGGTCGGTTTTAAAAATGGCACCGATGGCAGTCTGGCCACCGCCATCAACGCCATGCGTGCCGCTGCTATGCCGCACCGTTTTGTCGGGATTAACCAGGCCGGCCAGGTTTGCCTGCTGCAAACTCAGGGTAACCCTGATGGACATGTGATTTTGCGCGGCGGTAAAGCACCGAACTACAGCCCTGCGGATGTGGCGCAGTGTGAAAAAGAGATGGAACAGGCGGGACTGCGTCCGGCTCTGATGGTAGATTGCAGCCATGGTAATTCGAACAAAGATTACCGTCGCCAGCCTGCGGTTGCGGAATCCGTGGTCGCCCAAATTAAAGATGGTAACCGTTCTATTATTGGTCTGATGATTGAGAGCAATATCCATGAAGGTAATCAGTCGTCTGAACAGCCGCGCAGTGCCATGAAACACGGTGTATCCGTTACGGACGCCTGTATCAGTTGGGAAGCGACAGACGCTTTGCTGCGTGAGATCCACAAAGATTTGAACGGTCAACTGGCGACGCGTCTGGCTTAAGAGGTTTTTATGGTTGCAGAATTGACCGCACTGCGCGATCAAATTGATGAAGTCGACAAGGCGCTGCTGGATCTTCTGGCACGCCGCATGTCGCTGGTCGCTGAAGTCGGTGAAGTGAAAAGCAAATACGGTTTGCCGATTTATGTGCCGGAGCGTGAAGCGTCAATGCTGGCGTCCCGACGCGATGAAGCGCAGTCCATGGGGGTTTCCCCTGATTTGATTGAAGATGTACTGCGTCGCGTGATGCGTGAATCCTACTCCAGCGAGAACGACAAAGGATTTAAAACCCTGTGTCCGTCATTGCGCCCAGTGGTAATTGTGGGCGGCGGCGGACAGATGGGCCGTCTGTTCGAAAAAATGCTGACGCTTTCTGGTTATCAGGTGCGCATTTTTGAAAAAGAGGATTGGGCACGCGCGACAGATTTGATGGCTGATGCGGGCATGGTTATCGTCAGCGTGCCGATTCATGTCACTGAGCAGATTATTGCGAAGCTCCCACCGTTACCGGATGACTGCATTCTGGTTGATCTGGCGTCGGTGAAAAATGGTCCACTCCAGGCGATGCTGACGGCGCACAAAGGCCCGGTATTGGGGTTACACCCAATGTTTGGCCCGGATAGCGGCAGTCTGGCGAAGCAGGTGGTCGTGTACTGTGATGGTCGTCAGCCCGAAGCCTATCAGTGGTTCCTGGAACAGATTCAGGTATGGGGCGCGCGTTTACATCGCATCAGTGCTGTTGAACACGATCAGAACATGGCGTTTATTCAGGCACTGCGCCACTTTGCGACCTTTGCCTATGGTTTGCATCTGGCGGAAGAAAACGTTCAGCTTGAGCAACTGTTGGCGCTTTCGTCACCCATCTACCGTCTTGAACTGGCGATGGTGGGGCGTCTGTTTGCGCAGGATCCGCAACTCTACGCGGATATTATTATGTCGTCAGAGAATAATCTGGCGCTGATCAAACGTTATTACCAGCGTTTTGGTGAGGCTATCGCATTACTGGAACAAGGCAACAAGCAGGCGTTTATCGACAGTTTCCGCAAGGTCGAGCACTGGTTTGGGGATCACGCGAAACGTTTCCAGAATGAAAGCCGTACTCTGTTGCGCCAGGCGAATGATAGTCGCCAGTAGCCCAGTGATGTATATACTGAAAGCCAGCTTAGCTGGCTTTTTTCATTTTTGGGGATGGGTCATGGTTGAACCGCACGTTCTGTTTGATTACACCGGGCATTTACCTGAATGCCCGACCTGGAGTGAGGGCGAGAATGCGCTCTACTGGGCGGATATTCTGGAAGGGGAGATTCATCGGTATCATCTCCCGTCGGCTGCTCACTCTGTTCTCTCTTTCCACGAAGAAGTCGGGTGCTTTGCATTACGCGAGAAGGGCGGTTTTATCGTGGCAATGCGTAACGCTATCTGGCTTACCGACAAACACGGTTTGCTCCAGCGTAAAGTCTGCGATAACCCTTCCAATCCTCAGCTAGCACGTTTTAACGACGGTGGTACCGATCATCGTGGACGTTTTTACGCGGGCACATTCTGGGGGCCTGGCGATTATAACGGCGCCATGCTGATGCGCATTGAAAACGACCTGACGCCTAAAGTTATTCAGTGTGATATTCACGGGCATAACGGCCTGGCGTTTAGCCCGGACCACCAATGGATGTTTACCTCGGATACGCCAAATAGCGTGATTTACCGTACGCCCTTAAATGAACATGGCGAGCCGGGAATGCGTAAAGATTTTCGCCGGTTTGAAAAGGGGGAGGGCATGCCTGACGGTGCGGCGATGGACGTTGAAGGGGGCTACTGGAGCGCACTGTTTGATGGCTGGCGTATTGCGCGTTTTTCACCGCAGGGTGAACAACTGGAAGAATACCGACTGCCGGTGCGTTGTCCGACGATGGTTTGCTTTGGCGGTGATGACATGAAAACGCTGTTTATCACGACGACGCGAGAAAATATGGACGCTGAAGAAGTGGCTAAATATCCGCTTTCTGGTGCGATCTTCACCCTGCCAGTTAACGTGGCAGGAATGAAGAAAAGCCCGTTCGTCGAACGTTAAACCGGATCGACCGGTACCACGTTTTCGCCTGGATAGCAGCCCAATACCTTCATTGAACGGGTGATTTCACCCAATTCACGCAGGGCTTTCTGCATGGAAGCGGACTCCAGGTTGGCCTGGATATCGAGATAAAACATCTCTTCCCACGGATTACCGTTGATTGGGCGGGACTCTAGCTTGGTCATGATCAGATTGTGATTCCGCAGAACCAGCAGCGCTTCTACCAACGCACCGGCCTGCTGACCCGTTGCCATAAGCAACGTTGTTTTGGCGGGCACCTGTTCGGATACGTTAATGGCTTTGCGCGCCAGGACCACGAAGCGGGTGATGTTTTGCGTTTGATTTGCCAGGTTTCGCTCCAGTACCTGCAGGCCGTACAGCGCACCACCGGCTTCACTGCCCAACGCTGCAACGGTCGGCGAATTAGCCTGCGCGACTTTCTCCATCGCTGCCGAGGTGCTCTCGGTGTACTCAATTTTCCAGTTCGGGTAACGGTTCAGGAACTGACTGCACTGCTGGAATGGCTGCGGGTGGCTATAAACCGTGTTGACCTGGCTGAGATCGGTTGAACCCGAAACCAGAACGCAATGGTCAATAGGGATATTCAGCTCGCCAACCAGCGACAGACTGGTGTGCTGGAGCAGGTCGTAGACATCGTTAATCGCGCCGGAGCTGGTGTTTTCAATCGGGACGACGGCGTAATCAGCTTGCCCGGTTTCGACCTGATTAAAGATATCGGCGAATTTTGCGCAGCCGCTTTCAATGAATTCTTCGAAATGACGTGCCGCATACTGGCGCGCTGCAAGATGGGAATACGATCCTTTTGGCCCGAGGAAGGCCACGCGCGCTGAGTGCGGATTGGTTTGATTCAAATGCTGTTGCAGCAACGCCTGCTGGGTGAGAACGGAATCTTCGATGATGAGCTGAAAAAGGCGAGTGATGTAGTGAGCATCCAGATGATGAGCTTTACCAAGCTGAATCAGGCGTTCCAGCAAATCGCGCTCGCGATCGATGTCTCGCACCGGGCGGTGGGAATCCAGCTTGGCTTTACCCACTTCAACTGCAAGCGCACGGCGTTCGGCCAGCAGCGCCAGTAGTTTCTCGTCCAGCGCGCTGATTTTTACTCGCAGATCCAGTAACGGGTTTTCCGATGTCATAGCGTTGCCTATTTCGTTTATTGTTATCATAAAAAAGGCCTCCCGGTTTGGGAGGCCTTGTTGTTCGTCTTCGCATTCTTTATCACACGACGAAACGCCTCCCATTCAGGGGAAGGTAAAAAAGAATGCGAAGAAAAACGGGGTATATTTCATGAATTCATCCTGTGAGTGATAGCTCTAAAGTACCCGTACTGTTTTCATTCTGTCAATAAAAAACGCGCCCGAAGGCGCGTTGGCGGTACACTCAATTTAAAGGATTACTCTTCTTCAACTTCTTCCGCTAAGCTTGCGTCTTTCACCGATGTAGCGGCGCGACGGGCTTCGCCTTTGTGTTGCACTTTATTGAGCTGCCGTTCCAGCTTGTTGATCAAATCGTTGATAGCCGTATACATATCTTCGTGTTTAGCGCTGGCGACCAGATGGCCGTTAGGTGTATTGATAGTTGCATCAGCGGTGAAACCCTTCGGTTCCTTAGACAGAATGATATGCGGGTTAATCAGGTGTGTTTGCCATTTATCCAGTTTGGCGAGACGGTCTGCGACGTGCTGGCGGATTGCCGGAGTAATTTCCATTTGTTTACTGGTAATGTTCATTGTCATAAAAGTTACCTCTTGTCTTTCCGTCTTAGTGATTCCAGCATACCTTTCCCAATGTCAAAATGTGTGATCTAAATCACGTATTTTTGTCACTTTTTGTCAGGGAACCTTTTTTGTGAGCCTCGACAGGAAGACGCGTTTTTTTCCTTGTCGAAGTGCGGATTTGCAGCCATAGTTGATAGGATTGGTCGGGGCTATAGCGCCCCAGCAAGCGATGAAATGAATAAAAAAACGGCAGCCCATGGGCTGCCGTTTTACATAGCGTAAAGCAATTAGGTATTGTTGCTGTTCGCGGCAATGATCATCGCTACTTTTTCTGCCTGAGCGTTCATCTGCATCTGGCGATAGGCATTTTCCATCAGCTTCAGTCCGTCGCGGGTCGCCTGAGTGTCAGGATAATCACGCAACATTCCTTCTACGCGGTTCACGACTGCCACCCATGCACCACGGCGGGTATAGTATTCGGCAACGGAGTATTCATACTTAGCCAGACGATCTTTCAGGAACACCAGACGCTTGGTCGCATCGGTGGTGTACTGGCTGTTTGGATAGCCGCGTACCAGTTTTGAGAAATCGTTGAAGGCATCGCGCGCGTGCTGCGGGTCGCGGTCAGAACGATCCACACCGAAGAAACCTTGCAGAGCGCTGTCATCCAGCGCCATGTTGGTTAGGCCACGCATATACATGACATAATCAATGTTCGGATGAGTCGGGTTCAGACGCATGAAGCGATCGATCGTTGCCTGAGCCAGCGGCAGATCGGCATTTTTATAGTAGGCGTAGATAAGATCTAACTGTACCTGCTGGGAATAAGGACCAAATGGATAACGATTATCCAGCGCTTCCAGTTGCGTTATGGCCTGTTTCCAGTTACCGTCCTGGAGTTTTTGCTGAGCAGTCGCATAGATTTCATTCGGCGGATTGTCAGGGACCTGTTCATTTGAACCGGAGCAGCCCACCAAAGCCAGGCTCAACGTGGCCGCTGCCACCAGATATTTCATGCGCGTCATGACGTTTTGACTTTCCTCAAATGTTTGTCCGGGAGAATCTCTTTCCTGCTCCCGATTAAGACCAGCTACAATAGCACACTATATTATACGGCAAAGCCGTAAAACCCAACGTTAAACGAAGAAGCAGTCTATGGCACAACGAGTAGAACTCACCGCAACAGTCTCCGAAAATCAGCTCGGTCAACGCTTAGATCAAGCTTTGGCCGAAATGTTCCCTGATTATTCGCGTTCACGCATAAAAGAATGGATTCTTGACCAACGAGTGATGGTCAACGGCAAAGTTTGGGACACGCCAAAAGAGAAAGTGTTAGGTGGGGAAGTGGTCGCCATCAATGCTGAAATCGATGAAGAAGTCCGTTTTGAAGCACAAGATATCCCGCTTACCATCGTCTATGAAGATGATGACATTCTGGTGATCAACAAGCCTCGCGGCCTGGTTGTCCACCCGGGAGCGGGTAATCCTGATGGTACAGTGCTGAATGCGCTGCTCCACTACTATCCACCGATTACCGATGTGCCTCGTGCAGGCATCGTGCATCGTCTGGATAAAGACACAACCGGTTTGATGGTCGTCGCAAAAACCGTTCCGGCGCAAACGCGCTTGGTGGAATCGTTGCAGCTGCGTGAAATCACCCGTGAATATGAAGCGGTCGCGATTGGTCACATGACCTCAGGCGGTACGGTAGAAGAACCGATCAGCCGTCATCCGACCAAACGCACGCACATGTCAGTGCATCCGATGGGGAAACCCGCGGTAACGCATTACCGCATTATGGAACATTTCCGCATTCATACGCGTTTGCGTTTGCGTCTGGAAACGGGCCGTACTCACCAGATCCGTGTGCACATGTCGCACATTACGCATCCGCTGGTGGGTGATCAGGTTTATGGCGGACGCCCGCGTCCACCTAAAGGCGCTTCTGAAGAATTTATCAGCACCCTGCGTAAATTTGATCGTCAGGCTTTACACGCCACTATGCTGCGCCTCTATCACCCGATTACAGGCATTGAAATGGAATGGCATGCGCCTATTCCTCAGGACATGGTCGAGCTCATCGAAGCGATGCGTGCAGATTTTGAAGAGCATAAGGATAAAGTGGACTGGTTATGACCAAACTGATTGTCCCGGCGTGGCCACTACCTAAAGGTGTGGCTGCCTGTAGTTCTACCCGAATCGGCGGCGTGAGTCAGAATGCGTGGGAGTCACTGAATTTAGGTGCGCACTGCGGCGATAACCTTGACCATGTTGACGAAAACCGCAAGCGGATGTTTGCGGCGGGGCATCTGCCTTCAAAACCGGTTTGGCTTGAGCAGGTGCATGGCACTGACGTATTGAAGTTAACGGGCGAGCCCTATACCTCAAAACGTGCGGATGCTTGCTACAGCAATACTCCCGGGACAGTTTGTGCCGTTATGACTGCCGACTGTTTGCCTGTTCTGTTGTGCAATCAAGCCGGTACAGAAGTTGCAGCAGCGCATGCCGGATGGCGTGGGCTGTGTGCTGGTGTTCTGGAAGAGACCGTGGCATGTTTTGCGGATCGTCCGGAGAACATGATTGCCTGGCTTGGTCCGGCAATCGGTCCACAGGCCTTTGAAGTCGGCCCTGAAGTGCGCGACGCTTTCATCGCAGAAGATGCGCAGGCGGCGAGTGCGTTTAAGGTAAAAGGGGATAAATTTCTGGCTGATATTTATCAACTGGCTCGCCAGCGTTTAAACAATGTCGGCATCACGCACATCTTCGGCGGCGATCGGTGCACCTTCACAGAAAAGGGTGATTTTTTCTCTTATCGTCGCGACAACACCACTGGTCGTATGGCAAGTTTCATTTGGCTGATATAACCTATAGAATCAAGACGATCCGGCACGCGCCGTTTTCTTTTCGCATAATTCAGGTCATTAACCTTGAATAATTGAGGGATGACCTCATTTAATCTCCAGTAGCAAATTTGACCTGTTATGGGAGGAGTTATGCGTCTGGATCGTCTTACCAATAAATTCCAGCTTGCTCTCGCCGACGCCCAGTCACTCGCACTGGGGCGCGACAACCAATTTATCGAACCTCTTCATTTAATGAGCGCCTTGCTGAATCAGGAAGGGGGATCGGTACGTCCTTTACTCACGTCTGCTGGCATTAATGCTGGCCAGCTACGCACCGCCATCGATCAGGCAATCGGTCGTTTGCCGCAGGTAGAAGGCACCGGTGGTGACGTTCAGCCATCACAGGACCTGGTGCGTGTACTGAATCTTTGCGACAAGCTGGCGCAAAAACGTGGGGACAACTTTATTTCGTCAGAACTCTTCGTTCTGGCTGCGCTTGAATCACGCGGCACCCTGACCGATCTGTTGAAATCGGCCGGAGCCACAACCGCCAACGTGAGTCAGGCGATTGATCAAATGCGTGGAGGTGATAGCGTGAACGACCAGGGAGCCGAAGACCAACGTCAGGCTTTGAAGAAATTTACCATTGATCTGACCGAACGTGCCGAGCAGGGCAAACTCGATCCGGTCATTGGTCGCGATGAAGAGATCCGTCGAACCATCCAGGTGCTGCAACGCCGCACCAAAAATAACCCGGTGCTGATCGGTGAGCCAGGTGTGGGTAAAACCGCTATCGTCGAAGGTTTGGCGCAGCGAATTGTTAATGGTGAAGTGCCAGAGGGCTTGAAAGGTCGGCGTGTTTTAGCGCTGGACATGGGCTCGCTGGTGGCCGGTGCAAAATACCGCGGTGAATTTGAAGAGCGTCTGAAAGGGGTTCTGAACGATCTGTCTAAACAGGAAGGCAATGTCATTCTGTTCATCGATGAATTGCACACAATGGTCGGGGCAGGTAAAGCCGATGGCGCTATGGATGCGGGCAATATGCTCAAACCCGCTCTGGCGCGCGGTGAATTGCACTGCGTGGGTGCCACCACGCTTGACGAGTACCGACAGTATATAGAGAAAGATGCCGCGCTTGAGCGTCGTTTCCAGAAAGTGTTTGTCGCCGAGCCGACAGTTGAAGACACCATTGCTATTTTACGTGGCCTGAAAGAGCGCTATGAGCTGCACCATCATGTGCAAATTACTGACCCGGCGATTGTCGCGGCGGCAACGTTGTCGCATCGCTATATTGCCGACAGACAACTGCCTGATAAAGCTATCGACCTGATTGATGAAGCTGCATCCAGCATTCGTATGCAGATAGACTCGAAACCGGAAGAGCTTGACAGGCTGGAGCGTCGAATCATTCAGCTCAAGCTGGAACAGCAGGCGCTGAAGAAAGAGTCTGATGAAGCGAGTAAAAAACGCCTTGATATGCTTAATGAGGAGCTGGACGACAAAGAGCGCCAGTATTCCGAGTTAGAAGAGGAGTGGAAAGCGGAGAAAGCGTCACTTTCAGGAACGCAGACTATTAAGGCCGAACTTGAGCAGGCGAAAATTGCAATTGAACAAGCTCGTCGCGTAGGCGATCTGGGACGGATGTCAGAGCTGCAGTACGGCAAAATTCCTGAGCTGGAAAAACAGCTCGAGTTTGCCATGCAGTCTGAAGGTAAGACGATGCGGCTGCTGCGTAACAAAGTGACCGATGTCGAAATTGCCGATGTGCTGGCGCGTTGGACCGGTATTCCTGTCGCCCGCATGCTCGAAGGTGAACGCGATAAACTGCTGCGTATGGAGCATGATCTCCATCACCGCGTGATTGGCCAGAATGAAGCTGTCGAAGCGGTATCGAATGCCATTCGCCGTAGCCGCGCGGGGTTGTCTGACCCAAATCGTCCTATTGGTTCGTTCCTGTTCCTTGGGCCTACGGGGGTAGGTAAAACGGAACTGTGTAAAGCGCTGGCGAACTTTATGTTTGATAGCGATGACGCGATGGTGCGTATCGACATGTCGGAGTTTATGGAGAAACATTCCGTCTCGCGTTTGGTCGGGGCGCCTCCGGGATATGTGGGTTATGAAGAAGGCGGCTATCTGACAGAAGCTGTGCGCCGCCGTCCTTATTCCGTCATCCTGCTGGATGAAGTGGAAAAGGCTCATCCGGATGTCTTCAATATATTGTTGCAGGTATTGGACGATGGTCGACTGACGGATGGGCAGGGGAGAACTGTCGATTTCCGTAATACGGTTATCATTATGACTTCGAACCTGGGTTCTGATTTGATTCAGGAACGATTCGGCGAACTTGATTACGGCCATATGAAAGATCTGGTAATGGGCGTTGTGAGCCACAGCTTCCGTCCAGAATTCATTAACCGTATAGATGAAGTCGTGGTCTTCCACCCTCTGGGTGAGAAACACATTGCTTCTATTGCTCAGATTCAGTTGCAGCGTTTATATAAACGTCTTGAAGACCGTGGCTATGAAATACACATCTCTGACGATGCTCTGAAGCTGCTTAGCGAAAATGGTTACGATCCAGTGTATGGTGCTCGACCTTTGAAACGGGCTATCCAGCAGCAGATTGAAAACCCATTGGCACAACAGCTCCTGTCCGGGGAACTGGTTCCAGGGAAAATCATTCGTCTGGAAGTGAACGAAGACCGAATCGTCGCAGTGCAGTAAGATATAAAACAGCAAAACGAGCCCCAAGGGGCTCGTTTTTGTTTGGTAATTAAGCTGTGTCGTTTATTTAAAAAGCAAGTTGCCTGGAAAGTAGGCGCTTGATAAAAAATTTTTACTTTATACTTGCGGCCTCAGAATAACTCCCTATAATGCGCCTCCACTGACACGGAACAACGGAATACAAGCCGCCGGGTCAGCGGGGTTCAGCGATGAACGCCGGCAGAGAAAAGCGAAAATAAACGCTTGACTCTGAATGAGGAAAACGTATTA
>NZ_JAZQNX010000020.1:0-87542 GCF_045627565.1 Lelliottia sp.
GCGACCCGGCCCTCAGCAGTGAACTGCGCAGTGAAATTGCCGCCCTGGCCCCGAAAGACTGACGGAAAAAATTAAGGAAAATGCTCATGTCTGTACTGAATGAAACGGCTGTATCTGCAGGCGAGACCCTCGTCCGGGAACCCGGCATTCCTCAATGCCATCAACACCCTGAGTCATATCTCGGACGTCGCTTTCACCGAAGGCAACGCCGGGATGAATTTCGAACTGCGTCCGGGCACCGCCGATGGGGTTATGCAGACTGACATGATTATTGACAGCCAGAAGCTGACCTATGTGAACCAGCTGCCGGCGTGGAAGCGGTTCACCTGGCCTGCAGATACGGAAGCCCCGGGGGCGAACCTGAGCTGGGTCAGCACCCAGGCTGGCACCCGGCAATACGCTGATATTCCGGGGGCCTGGGGCTGGATACGCCTGCTCGATAAGGCTGCGGTCAAGGCTTATCCGGGCGTGGGCAGCAGCTACAGTCTGAGCTGGAAGGCACAGGACGGTCGCACGCTCAATTACACCCTGCGTACCGAAGCGGGAGAGGGGCCGCTGGCACTGCTGAAGCTGCGTAATTTCCGCCTGCCGGAGACCATCTTCAGTACCACAGGTGTCGCACCGTCAGACCCGGCCGCCAGCGCGGCCAGTGATGCAGAGGAGGTCTACTGATGAGCACGCTCAATGCCTTACTCAGTGCCTGTCAGACAGAGCAGGTAACAGAACTGGGCTGAAATGCGGGAAACGGCAGACAGCACCTTTTCCCGCGATGCCAGTCACCTGTGGCTGGATTTGCAGAAGCTCTGACGAAATCCAGCCAGGAGACGCTGGCGTTCAGTGACGGTACGCCGTTTGCGGATGGCAATGATCCATATCTTGGAAATGAGTTAATAATTAAGAGTAATAAAAAATGAAACATTTTAGAATACTTGCTTGTGTTGGGGTGATGCTCCTGCTTTCAGGCTGTACAGCGCTGTTATGGGGTGTAAATAAAGTCGCTGAGCCAAAGACTGAGATGAAAATTCAGATTCAGGATGAGGTGACGGGTGTCTTCCAGTATAAAAACCTTGCTGTTTCTGCTGTTCAGGGAAATAAAAAAACGGCTGTGAACGTTCCTCCTGAAGGTGTCGCTTTTATTGGTGAAAAAAATATATACATTCTGACGCAGGGGGCTAATGAGCTACTGTCACTGAATAATCTTGCAACTCAAATTCCGCTGATATCAGGTCGGGAGGAGAATACCCTTAAGCTTCGCATAAGCAAGCCATCAGGCAGCGATAGCGTACTTCAGTTCAGTGATGCATTGTCTGTCGAAGTCAATAAATCTCCCGGTGCGCTTTCAGCAGAAGAGTTAAACACTATTCGGCATGCAGGATTCCAGAGTAATGGTGTTCGATATATCAGGAGGATGTCACTCTCTGGAGTGATTATCCCTAAATCGAGCCTTAATTATACTTTCGATAAGACTGAATATTTAGGGAGGACGTACAGTGTTCAGTTTTATTCGCTGGAGTCTGGAACCGATTTTCATCCCGTAAATCTGGCGACAAATATTGTTGTAACCCCATTGGCACTCACTGCTGATATTGTTTTCTTCCCGATATCTCTTACGTTTCTGCGTTTGATGATGGGACCTCACTGAAGCTGATTGCTACGGAAATACACATGGAAGATTTAGCCCTGCGTTATTACGATGCGGAAATGCGCTACCTCCGTGAAGCCGCCAAAGAATTTGCCCAGACCCATCCCGATCGCGCTGCGATGCTCGACCTGGATAAGGCCGGCACACCCGATCCCTATGTCGAGCGCCTGTTAGAAGGCTTTGCTTTTTCGATGGGGCGGCTGCGCGAGAAGATTGACGACGACCTGCCGGAACTGACCGAAGGGCTGGTCAGTATGCTCTGGCCACACTACCTGCGTACCATTCCGTCACTTTCGGTGGTGGCATTCACGCCTGCGCTTCAGGCGGTGAAGATACAGGAAAATTTTCACCGCAGGGAGACCGATGAACATGGCGAGTACCGCTGGTAAATTCCCCCTGGTGGCACTGGCCGCGGGCATCACACTGATGCTTGCAGGCTGTGGGCTGACCCAGAGCGTCACGGACGGCACCGTCGCCGTGACCAAATCGATTTTTTATAAGCAGATAAAGACCCTGCATCTGGATATTCGTGCCCGTGAGGCCGTTAACAGCAACGCTGGCGGCGTGCCGCTGTCCACGGTGGTGCGCATCTATCAGCTTAAGGACCGCAAAACGTTCGACACCACGGACTATCCGTCACTGTTTAAAGCCGATAGCCAGGCCATCAAGGCAGACCTGCTGGCGGAGAAAGATATCCGCCTGCAGCCGGGTGGGGCGGTGATGGTTGATATGCCCATGGATGAAAATACACAGTATGTGGCAGTGGCTGGCATGTTTATGTCGCCGGATCAGGTGAACAATACCTGGCGGGTGGTGTTGAGCCGTGATGATCTTGATCCGGACAACGCCCGGGTGATTGAGGCTGGTAACAACAGATTGACTCTGAAGGCGCTGAAAGATGAGTGATTCACCCCGCCCCTCACTGTATGAAACGCTTTACGGCAACTTTAGCGGCGGCCTCGACCTGCATCAGGTCAGCGAGCAGAACCAGGTTATTCTGTCCGTACTCGACAACATGCAGCGCATCCTTAACTGCCGTGCCGGTACGCTGGCGCACCTGCCGGACTATGGGCTGCCGGATATGACCAAAATCCTGCAAGGTATGCCCGGAACGGCCCATGAGCTGATGGGAACCTTATCGTCTGTCCTGCTGAAGTACGAACCGCGGCTTAAGAAAATCGATGTGGTGCTGCTGGAGCAGAACGTCCCGGGCGAGCTGCGTTATGCCATTGATGCCGAACTGAAAGGTATCGGGCTGGTGCGTTACGGCACCGACTTTATGCCGGAAGGGAAAATCCTGGTCCGGCATTTAAAACAGCAGCAGTACCTGGACACAAGACTTTCTCTTTGAGGGGGATGGAAAGAGGTTATCTGATGAAACGAGAGTGGCATTTACTGCGCCAGCAATTGATCTCCATCGAAGAGGATCTCGATTTACTAGAAGGACATCCTGTGAAGCCAAATCCCCTGGTTGATGTATTCCATTTTACTCATGAGGAAATAAACCAGCGCGGGCAGGCATATTGACAATTTGAATCCCACTTTTTTGGGAACCTGAAATGACTGTCAGATAATGGCTATATCAAAGGTGTCAGTATTGTTCGTGATGTGGATGGGCGAATATCCTGGGATATCAGCCACCCGGTATTAACCATGAAAGGTCATGATTGACTCGATACTATGCGCTCTTCACCTGTATGGGAGTCGATTAAGACGACCGCCAGAAATAAAGGCATCGAGCTAACATTCGATGTTATTAAAGCGCTCGGGGCCGTTGTGCTTCGACACCTTATTAGCTGATTCTTCCCTGAAATTTATTCAGAATTCCGTGTAAATGACATTATCTCTTTTTAACCGGCTCCGCCATGAGCTGAATTTAACACATACCCCGGATGCTCAGGTCAGTATTACCGGTGCCGACCCGGTATACCCGATGCCGATTCGTCCGGGTGAAGTTGCCGCCGCGGTGCTCGCCCTGCAGGGTGTGATGCTGGATGCGCTGCGCATGACACAGGGGATTTATCCTTAGCGGGTGGCGCTGGAGCGACAGTCGAGGGAAGGCGGTGCCTGGCAGGTCGATGTCTCGTTATTGAGTCTTGCTCCGGACGGAGGCTGGCTTATTCGCCGGGTATCTGAACCTCTGCAACGTAATAATGCACTGACGGAAGAGATTTTTTTCAGGACGATTGATTGCCTGGCCTGAATGAAAATATTACTCGCAAATAATATCGGTTTATTTTTTCTTTCCCTCGATGCCCATAATACGATTCTCAGCGCATTCAAGGGTGTTCAAATTGACAAAATAAAATCCTTTTCAACATTGTTCGAAAAAGCCAGAAGTAAATTACCACAGAAGATTGAGTGGGTTGCACAAATAACTGTGCGCTCACTCCGCATCTTTCTGCAGTCAGGAATAATTTTAATAATTCATATAAAAATCGTGGCGTTGATTAAAGTCTCTGTTAATCTGGCTACTTAATGATCCTGAACGCTTTGCCATTTGGCCTGTCGATCCCCATTGCTTTCTGAGTTGCACTGGCAGCCTTGTTGATTTTCGTTATATCCAGAGTGGTTTTCTCGGCTTATGGGGCTACCACCTTGTTAAGGCAGTTCATCCGCTTTTGCTTTATCCATTCCCGCTGTGCGCAGGCCAGTTGGGGTGAGGGCATCAGACGACGCGTTCAAATGGCCCAGCGGTCACGTCCAGCCTCTTTGGCGCGATACAGTGCGGCATCTGCCTGAGCAATTAACTGGCTCACGCTCAAACCTGGCGTCATTCCGGCAATACCCATGCTCACCGTCACGCACTCACCCACTTTTGAAGCGCTATGCGCAATCGAGAAGGCGCGCAACGTATCCTGAATTCGCGCCGCCACCTGTTCCGCCATCTCTGTGGAACAATCGAACAGGATCACCACAAATTCCTCACCGCCATAGCGCGATACCACATCATCAGGTGTGCGTACCGACTGTTTCAGCGCCTGCGCCACGCGAGCCAGACATTCGTCTCCTGCCTGGTGCCCGTAGGTATCGTTGTAGAGTTTGAAATAATCGACGTCGAGCATAATCAGCGAAAAGGATTTCTGCTGGCTGACCGCGTTTTC
Organism: Lelliottia sp.; assembly: GCF_045627565.1. Lineage (NCBI taxonomy): Bacteria > Pseudomonadati > Pseudomonadota > Gammaproteobacteria > Enterobacterales > Enterobacteriaceae > Lelliottia > Lelliottia sp. The sequence goes on from NZ_JAZQNX010000020.1 coordinate 4,747, forward strand.
CAGGACGCCTTCCATCGCGCGGCGATTGGCCGTTTCGGTCAACGCATCCTGATGCGCGAGCGCGTCCAGGCGCGCGATCAGCATCTGATTCTGCTGATTACGCTCCCAGGCCTCGTCAAACCAACGCAATAAAAGAATTCGCCCGAAGATAATAATCAGCGTAAACACCAGCCAGAGGGTGGCGAAGCGAATATTCACCCCGTGATTAAGCATGATGCTTGCCACGGGAAGCGCCAGCCACAGCGGTAGCACGTAGCTGAGCAGGCCACTCAAATGATAATACAGGGCGGTCATCGCGGTGAGGATCAGAATAACGTACAGCGGCCAGGCGTGCGGCAGCTTCCAGTAAACGATGAACCAGAAACAGCACACGGACCAGATTGCGCTCAGCATCAGCAGCGCTGCGCCGATCCCCCGATAATGGCGTAAGGCCATCAAAACCAGCATCGCCGAAAGGCCAATGATGCCGAGCATCGCGCTGTTGATCAGCAAACTGGCGTGCGACGACACCTGGTAAAAGGCGTCGATGTTGTCGAACAGACTGTTGCGCAGCCAAATCACCAGCGCAAAGCTGACGTTCACGAAGGCCAGCCAGGGCATGTTCATCGCCAGCCCGCGCGCCACCATGGCCTCGCGAGTCGGCCAGGACGTTAACTCAGGTCGTGGATGATGTCTTTTTTCCATTCATTTTATCGCTGCTGAAAAGGGTCAGGACCGTCATAAACGGATACATATTCAGATTGCTGCGTTACAGTGTCACTGATTGGTTGACGCAGGGTCATTGGAAACTCATATGAGTCTGGCAGCATTATAACGAGGGTCAATGTGTAAGCGTGATTTTGCCAGCGTAGACGGGACGGTCGTGTCGAATACGATTCAATTGAAGTGAAGGCAGGGAAAGCGTGAAGCGTTGAGCGTGTGTATGAGGAAAATGAAAAACCCTCCCACCGGGCGGTGAGAGGGTAAAATCTTATGCAGCCACCAGGCTGTCGATGGCGGCTTTCGCATCGGTCTGTGCTTTGGTCGCCACTTCTGGACCGTAAGCAATCCCTTCAGCAAACACAAAGTTCACGTCGGTGATGCCGATGAAGCCCAGGAACAGGCTCAGGTACGGTGAAACCAGGTCAGTTGGGGTATCTTTGTGAATACCGCCACGGCTGGACAGCACGATAGCGCGTTTACCTTTCACCAGACCTTCCGGACCGTTCTCTGTGTAGCGGAATGTCACACCAGCACGCGCCACCAGGTCGAAGTAGTTTTTCAGCTGCGTTGGGATGTTGAAGTTGTACATCGGCGCATTGATCACGATAACGTCGTGAGCCTGCAGCTCAGCGATCAGTTCGTCAGACAGAGACAGCGCTTCTTGCTGACGTGGCGTCAATGGCGCATCGCTTGGACGCAGCGCACCCACCAGTTCGCCATCCAGAACAGGAATTGGCTGAGCAGCCAGATCGCGGACGGTGATTTCGTCAGCGCTGTGCTGCTGACGCCACTGCTCAACGAAATAATCAGACAGCTGACCAGACTGAGAGTACCCTGCCAGAATACTGGATTTGAGAACTAATACTTTGCTCATGGGTGATTCCTTAATTGTATTTGATTGGGGGGATTGCCCCGTTGCTTGCAGACACTTTATTCACAATCCTGTCGCAGGGATAGCGCAATATATCGAACCCAGTGTTCAGTTTTTTTGAATAAGGCGGTAGATGCCCTGATGTGGTACTCTATAGCAATCATTAAAAAGAGATTTGACCCGGCAGAGTACTGCCCCTTAACGCTATGACAGAACAACAAAAAATCACCTTCCCGATGCTTATGCAACAGCTGGAAACGCTGATGTTGCGCGACAAACAGCGCTTTGCGCGTCGCCTGCATGGGGTGAAGAAGGTTAAAAATCCTGATGCACAACAGGCCATTTATCAGGAGATGGCGAAAGAGATTGAACAGGCTGCAGGGAAAGTCGTGCTGCGCGAAGCGGCGCGTCCGGATATCACCTATCCGGAAAATTTGCCCGTCAGTCAGAAAAAACAGGAAATTCTTGAAGCCGTTCGCGACCACCAGGTGGTGATCGTGGCAGGGGAAACCGGTTCAGGTAAAACCACGCAGTTGCCGAAAATCTGCATGGAGTTAGGGCGCGGTGTGAAGGGCTTGATTGGCCACACCCAGCCGCGTCGTCTGGCCGCGCGAACCGTGGCGAATCGTATCGCCGAAGAGTTGCAAACCGAGCCGGGCGGCTGCATCGGTTATAAAGTGCGCTTCAGCGATCACGTTAGCGATAACACCCTGGTCAAGCTAATGACCGACGGTATTCTGCTGGCCGAAATCCAGCAGGATCGCCTGCTGATGCAATACGACACGATCATTATCGATGAAGCGCACGAGCGCAGTCTGAACATCGATTTTTTACTGGGCTATTTGCGCGAACTGTTACCGCGTCGGCCGGATCTGAAAATCATCATTACGTCGGCGACAATCGATCCGCAACGCTTCTCGCGCCACTTCAACAATGCGCCGATTATCGAAGTTTCAGGCCGGACTTATCCGGTTGAAGTGCGCTATCGCCCGATTGTTGAAGACGCAGACGACACCGAACGCGATCAGCTGCAGGCTATTTTCGATGCGGTGGATGAACTGGGGCGCGAAAGCCCGGGTGATATTCTCATTTTCATGAGCGGCGAACGCGAAATTCGCGATACCGCTGATGCGCTCAGCAAGCGTGATCTGCGCCATACCGAGATTTTGCCACTCTACGCACGTCTGTCGAACAGCGAGCAAAACCGCGTGTTCCAGTCGCATCATGGTCGTCGCATCGTCCTCGCGACCAACGTGGCGGAAACCTCGCTCACCGTGCCGGGCATCAAATATGTGATTGATCCGGGTACGGCGCGTATCAGTCGCTACAGTTTCCGCACCAAAGTGCAGCGCCTGCCGATTGAGCCGGTTTCGCAAGCCTCGGCTAACCAGCGTAAAGGCCGCTGCGGACGCGTCTCCGAAGGTATCTGTATTCGGTTGTATTCCGAAGACGATTTCCTGTCGCGTCCGGAATTTACCGATCCGGAAATTCTGCGTACCAACCTGGCGTCGGTTATTTTGCAGATGACCGCGCTGGGGCTGGGCGATATCGCCGCGTTCCCGTTTGTTGAAGCGCCGGATAAACGCAATATTCAGGACGGGGTGCGCCTGCTGGAAGAGCTGGGCGCGATCACCACTGACGAGCAGGCCACCGCCTACAAGCTGACCCCGCAGGGCCGTCAGTTAAGCCAGTTGCCGGTCGATCCGCGTCTGGCGCGTATGGTGCTGGAGGCGCAAAAACACGGCTGCGTGCGCGAGGCGATGATTATCACCTCCGCGCTCTCTATTCAGGATCCGCGCGAGCGTCCGATGGATAAAAAGCAGGCTTCCGATGAGATGCACCGTCGTTTCCACGACAAAGAGTCGGATTTCCTCGCGTTTGTGAATCTGTGGAATTATCTCGGCGAGCAGCAAAAAGCGCTGACGTCTAATGCGTTTCGTCGTCTGTGCCGGACCGAATATCTGAACTATCTGCGCGTGCGCGAGTGGCAGGATATCTACACCCAGCTGCGTCAGGTGGTTAAAGAGCTGGGGATTCCGGTCAACAGCGAACCGGCTGAATACCGTGAAATTCACGTCGCCTTGCTGACGGGGCTGTTGTCGCATATCGGCATGAAAGATGTCGATAAACAGGAATTTACCGGCGCACGCAACGCCCGTTTCGCGATCTTCCCCGGTTCCGGTTTATTCAAGAAACCGCCGAAATGGACCATCGTCGCGGAGCTGGTTGAAACCAGCCGTCTGTGGGGGCGCATAGCCGCGCGGATCGATCCAGAATGGGTTGAGCCCGTGGCGCAGCACCTGCTGAAACGCTCGTACAGTGAACCGCACTGGGAGCGAGCGCAGGGCGCGGTGATGGCGACCGAAAAGGTCACCGTTTACGGCCTGCCGGTCGTTGCCGCACGCAAGGTAAATTACAGCCAGATTGACCCCGCGCTGTCTCGCGAGCTGTTTATTCGCCATGCGCTGGTCGAAGGCGACTGGCAAACGCGTCACGCGTTTTTCCGCGACAACCTGAAGCTGCGCGCCGAAGTCGAAGAGCTGGAGCATAAATCGCGTCGTCGCGACATCCTGGTAGACGACGAAGCGTTATTCGAATTCTACGATCAGCGCATCAGCCATGATGTGGTGTCGGGCCGTCACTTCGACAGCTGGTGGAAAAACGCCAGTAAAGAGACGCCAGACTTGCTCAATTTTGAAAAGAGCATGCTGATTAAAGAGGGCGCGGAAAACGTCAGCAAGCTGGACTATCCGAACTTCTGGCATCAGGGCAATCTCAAGCTGCGTCTGACGTATCAGTTTGAGCCGGGCGCAGATGCGGATGGCGTAACGGTGCATATTCCGCTGCCGTTGCTGAATCAGGTTGAAGAGAGTGGATTTGAGTGGCAAATTCCCGGCCTGCGTCGTGAGCTGGTGATTGCGCTGATCAAATCCCTGCCAAAACCGGTGCGCCGTAATTTTGTTCCCGCGCCAAACTACGCCGAGGCGTTTTTAGGCCGCGTCACGCCGCTGGAAATGCCGCTGCTGGATGCGCTCGAGCGCGAGTTGCGCCGCATGACCGGGGTGACGATCGATCGCGAATCCTGGCACTGGGATCAGGTCCCAGACCATCTGAAAATCACCTTCCGGGTGGTGGATGACAAGAACAAAAAGCTGAACGAAGGCCGTTCGCTGACGGAACTGAAAGACGCGCTGAAAGGCAAAGTCCAGGAGACACTGTCTGCGGTGGCGGACGACGGTATCGAACAGAGCGGCCTGCACATCTGGAGCTTTGGCAATCTGCCGGATCATTACGAGCAAAAACGCGGCAACTATAAAGTGAAAGCGTGGCCTGCGCTGGTGGACGAACGCGACAGCGTGGCGATCAAGCTCTTTGATAATCCGCTGGAACAACAGCAGGCGATGTGGCGCGGTTTGCGTCGTTTACTGCTGCTGAATATTCCGTCGCCGATCAAATACCTGCACGAAAAACTGCCAAACAAAGCCAAACTCGGGCTGTACTTTAACCCTTACGGCAAAGTGCTGGACTTGATTGACGACTGCATCTCGTGCGGTGTGGATAAGCTGATCGACGAGGCGGGCGGTCCGGTCTGGACGGAAGAGGGCTTTGCGACGCTGCACGAAAAAGTGCGAGCGGAGTTGAATGACACCGTGGTGACCATTGCGAAACAGGTCGAGCAGATCCTGACGGCGGTATTCAATATCAACAAACGCCTGAAAGGGCGCGTCGATATGACGATGGCGCTGGGATTGTCAGATGTGAAAGCGCAGATGAGCGGCCTGGTATATCGCGGCTTTGTGACCGGCAACGGGTTTAAACGCCTCGGCGATACGCTGCGTTATCTGAACGCAATTGAAAAACGCCTCGAGAAGCTGGCCGTGGATCCCCATCGCGATCGCGTACAAATGCTGAAGGTCGAAAGCGTGCAGCAGGCCTGGCAGCAGTGGCTGAACAAGCTGCCGCCTGCGCGCCGCGACGATGAAGACGTGCAGGCGATCCGCTGGATGATCGAAGAGCTGCGCGTCAGCCTCTTCGCACAACAGCTCGGTACGCCGTATCCGATTTCGGATAAGCGTATTTTGCAGGCAATGGATCAAATTAGCGGCTGATCATTTTCTGTGGATGTCGGCGCAACATGCGGCACGGGTTGTTCTTACGCTCACGTTATGTTCGCTGCTTCTCTGAAATGCCTGAACCTGTGAACGTGCCAGGGTAGCCCATTCGCCACCACCCTGGCGACCCGGGCTTCCGGCAAGAAAATCGCCGCTTCGCGGTACGCTCAGCTTATTCCTTCAGGCTTTCGTGCCGGGCGCGATCCTGCATCCATACAGGTCACGCCCTCTCGGCGCGTCCTGCGCCTTGCCCGGCCTGTCGGAAACGCTTCGCCGATTTACAGCCGGACAAGGGCGTCGCTGCAACGCCTGGGCTACAACCAACGCATTCCTTCGCTTCGCAGAGTGGGCGCGGCTTTTCAGTCACTGCGCCACCCACCTCCTAACGCCTTATATAAATCAATCTGCGCCAGCAGCAGATTATTTTTTACCTGCACGACGTTGGTTTGAACCGTGTACAGCGTACGCTGCGCATCCAGGACATCCAGATAAGACGAGTAGCCGTTGTTATAACGGTTTTGCGCGATCCGCAGGGTTTCCTGTGAAACAGCCTGCTGCGCCAGCAGTTCTGTCAGCTGTTCCTGATAGCGCGTAATGGCATCGAGGCTGTCGTTCACTTCCTTAAACGCATTGCGGACGGTTTTTTCATAACTGTAAAGCGCCTGATTGCGTTGCGACTGCGAAATATCCACCTGTGCATTCAGCGCTTGCCGGTTGAGGAGCGGCGCAAGAATACTTCCGCCGACGCTCCAGAGCTGCAATGGATTATCCAGCAGGCCAGACAGTGTGCGATCTTGTATCGATCCGCTCGCCGTCAGGTTGATCGATGGCAACAGACTGGCGCGAGAGGCCGCAAGCGAGGCATCCGTCGCGATAAGCTGGCGTTCGGCTTGCACGATATCCGGGCGGCGATTCAATAATGAAGAGGGCAGTTGCGACGGAATTTGCAGCGGCGTGAGCGTCTCAAAGCGTTCGCTGCGGGCGATGGCTCCGGGGTTATTCCCTAACAGAATGCTGAGCGCATTTTCCTGCTGCGCAATTTGATGCTGCACCTGCGGGATCTGCGCGCGCGTGGAGCGCAGTTCGGAGTCAGACTGCATCAACTCCAGGCGCGAACTGTAGCCCGTTTCGAACTGGCGTTTTGCCAGCTTCCACGCTTCTTCGCGGGATTTCAGCGTCGATTGCGTGACCCGCAACTGTTCATCCAGTGATAACAGCGTGATGTACCCCGAGGCCACCGACGCGGCGATGGTTAAATCGGCGGCAGCGGCAGCCGCTTTCTGCGCATCAAGCGACGCCTGCGCTGCCCGCGAGGTGCTGCGATTCACGCCCCAGATATCCACGTCATAACTGGCGGTCAGACTGCCTTTATACAGCGAGCCGTAAACCGGTAATCCCGTTGTGGCCGACTGTGAACGGGCGCGCGTCCCGCTGAACCCCGCGTCGAGCGACGGGAAAAGGCTCCCGTCAGCGGCATAAACCCGCGACTGGTATTCGTTCACGCGCTCGCGGGCGATCAGCACATCGCTATTATTCTGCAACGCCTGGCTAACGTAACGATTCAGATGATTATCGTGAAAATTGCGCCACCAAAGCTGTTCCGCCGGGCTGGCAGGCCCGCTGGTTTCGCGCCACTGCGCTGGGATCTGCAGCGTCGGTTTCGCGGGGGCGATATCCGCAGACTGACACCCAGCCAGCAGCGCCGCCACTACCAAACCTGCAACGGGGCGAAAAGTCATTGCTTCTTCTCCCGCGTATCGATACTGACCTGCACCGACATTCCAGGGCGCAACAGCGCAGCCGCTTCGGGTTTGCCGAGCACTTCAATACGCACCGGAATACGCTGGGCGATTTTGACAAAGTTACCCGTGGCGTTGTCCGGTGTAATGGCGCTGAACTCCACGCCGGTGGCTGGCGAAATACTCTCCACACGGCCTTGATAGGCTTTGCCGTTTAACGCATCGACGGTGAATGTCACCGGCTGTCCCACGCGCAGGTCAGCCAGTTGTGTCTCTTTGATATTGGCGATCACCCAGTGCTGCGGCGGCACCAGCGTAGTGAGATGCGTTCCTGCGGTCACATATGCGCCCAGACGCACCGCAATTTGTCCAAGCTGGCCGTCGCGCGGGGCGATGATGCGGGTATTTTGCAAATCGATTTGTGCCAGTTCCAGCGCCGCTTTGGCGCTTTCGACGTCGGCCTCCAGCGCGCCGCGATTCACAATCACGGTTTGCAAATCCTGACGTGACATCTCGAGCGTGGCTTTCGCCTGATCGATATCCGCACTGCCTTGCGCGGCACTTGCCAGAGCGGCATCACGTTCGCGAATGGACAGGGATCCGTCCGCTGTTAAATCTTTCACCCGCTTGAGATCGGCCTGCGTTTTCAGGTTTTGCGCGCGGGCATTTTTCAGCGCCGCATCGTTACGCACAATCACCGCTTCTGCGCTTTTACGCTGCTGGAGATTATTATTGAGCGCGGCAATTTTCATCGCCAACTGCGCCTCGGCCTGATGAACGCGCTGGCGATAGATCCGGTCGTCGATTTGCAGCAGCAGATCGCCTTTCTTGACCTGCACAAAGTCCTGCACGTTAACTTCCGTGATATACCCGTTGACCTGCGGGCTGATAAACGTGGTCTGACCGCGCACGTAGGCGTTATCCGTAAATTGCGTGTGACGGGTGAATGGCGGCAGTTGCCACGCATACAGAATCACCAAAACACCGACGATGCCGATCGCCGCCGCGGTAAAAATGGACACCACACGCAAATTATTGCGGGTATTGGCCTGTACGTTAGCGGCATCCTGCTGACTCATAACTTCTCCTGTGGTAACGCGGTAAACATGATAATGGTTCTTTCCTTATTGGGTGCCGGTCGACTTTTTCAGCGCCAGTCGCGCAGTGAGTCGCAGGCGCAGCAAACGCCACAAAATCCATACCAGCGTGGCGGTGGCGATACCCGCCGTCAGCAGGTAAGTATCGTTGTAAGCAAGAATGTTTGCCTCAAGCGTGGTGACGGTTTGCAGCTGCGTCACGGCCTGCGTGTTCAGCAGCGCACTGTCGCCAATCAGGCTTTTGTACAGTTGGGTGTAAATCTGCAGCCGCTCGTTCACCAGCGGATTCAGCGTAGAGAGCTGATCGGCCAACATGCTGGAGTGGTATTTTTCGCGCCAGGTCTGAAAGGTGCCAAGAATAGCGGAACCCAACAGCCCGCCAATGTTCTGGCTCATGCCAAAAAGCACCGAAAAACTGACCAGATTGCGCGGATCGGCAATGACGCCACCGATGCCTGCCAGCATCGCCGGGGCAAGGAAAAACGCACTCCCAAAGCCGAGCAAAAACTGACTCAGCATCAGTTGATCCGGGCGGGTGAGGTTGTTGGACTGGCTATCCAGCAGCGAGGCGACAATCATCAGCGCCAACGACGTGACGATCGGCCAGGCGAGTTTTGTCGGCTTGATGGTCAGGCAACTGGCGACAATTCCGCAGGCAATACCGGCAAAAATTGACCACGCCAGATGCGTCATTTGTTCGTTCTGCAAGCCGACATATTGCAGCCAGCCGATGACGCCAGTATTTTGCTCCGCCAGCACGATGCGGATCAGCAGCATGATCAGCCCCAGACGCAAAATACTGCCGCTGGAGAGCCAGCGAGTATTGAGCAGGGGGTTGTTGCGGTTATGTTCAAAGACGATGGCTGACACAATTAACACCAGCGACAACGCCAGCGACCAGCCGATCCACGGCGCTTCAAACCACCATTCCAACCGTCCGAGCGACAGCACGGCGCACAGCAGCGCCATTCCTGGTGCCAGCAAAAAGAAAGTGATGAAATCTTTTTTCTCAAACACTTTACGCCGATCGCCTGGCGGCAGTTTTAGCGCAATCACGCAGGCAAGCGACACCAGCGCCAGACCCAGTTCAAATAAGTACAGCCCGCGCCATTCGTCGAGCTGCAACAGTTCAGTCGAAAACAGGCGCGCAATCGGGATCGCGAGCGACGAACCCGTAATGCCAATGGTCAACGCTTTAAGGCGATGCTTCGCGGGCCACGCCTGAATCTGATAGTAAATGCCCAGCGAGCTCAGCGCGGCCGCCACCATGCCGTGTGCGGCGCGAACCATCAGCGCTGAACTGAGATCGTTGACGAACAGGTGGAAAAACGTCACCAACACATACAGCACCAGAAAACCTTCGGTAAACGCCCGCAGCCCGTACTGCTGGCGGAATTTGACCAGCAGCAGGTTGATTGACACGTTGGTCATGACGTAAACGGCAGGAAGCCAGGCGATTTCCGTCGACCAGACGGCAAAGGTGCCCTGTAAATTTTGCAGATTAGCGGCCACCATGGCGTTACCCAGCGCGCCCGTCAGGCAGACCAGCAAACCCACGATGCCGTAGGCGAAACGTTTAGGTGTACTATGCAGCGGCGTAGAGGGCGAACCCAGCAGGGCGGGTTTTTCGTGAGGCTGCCACTCGCGAGGAGCATAAGGATCGCGTTGGGGCAGGCGCATAACCGGATTACCTTTACAAAGTTCTAATAATTAGTGGGCTAATGATTCTACGTCTGACGCAAATCATAATTCAAGTGAATATGAATAATGTCTTTAAATCAAATATGTTTACAGCATTTAGAAGGGATGGCGCAGGTGGCTTTCGGAGAGATCCTCTGTTCTGACATCATGCACGCGTTACCCTGACGGAAAGAAATGCAAGGAGGTAGAGATGACGATGACACTTTTTCCGTGCTTGCCCGAGCCGACGCTGGCGGCGATTAATACGGTTGGTGAATGGCTCGCGCAGGATGATTATCAGCCGGGAGAATCCGTTGATAGCGTTATTCTGGCGGGGAATGCGGTGATCCCGAGCATTGATGCCGCTTGCCGTGTGGCGTCAGAGCAGGGCGTTCCGCTGTTGATCAGCGGAGGCATCGGCCACTCGACAACCTTTCTCTATGCTGCAACGGCGCGTCACCCGCGCTACAACACCGTACCGACCACCGGACGTGCAGAAGCCGCGATTCTGGCGGATATCGCCCGTCAGTTCTGGAACATTCCGGATGAACGTCTGCAGGTCGAAGACCAGTCGACCAACTGTGGCGAAAACGCGCGCTTTAGCCGCGACATTCTACAGCAACATCCGCCCCTGCCTGAACGGGTGCTGGTGGTGCAAGATCCCACCATGCAGCGGCGCACTATGGCGACGTTTGCGCGTGTCTCTCGCGATGACTCTTTTTCGCCGCAGTGGGTGAGCCATCCGGGGGTCATCCCGCGTCTGCAAAATAGCGAAGACGGCCTGGTGTTTTGCGAGGGAGGCGACGGACTGTGGCCGATAGAGCGGTATTTATCGCTGGTGCTCGGTGAGTTGCCGCGCCTGCGGGACGACGTTGACGGCTATGGACCGATGGGCCGCGATTTTATCGCCCATGTGGAGATTCCTGCCGACGTGCAGTCCGCATGGCAGATTTTACGCCACGATATCACCCTGACCGATGCGCTGGTGAGCCGCTCGCTGCTGTGAAAGTTGCCCGTTTGCGCACCCTTTCACGCAAACGGGCACTTTATGTTGTCGGGTTGTAACTTTTTTAGTCTGCTGACCCGTTTCTTTTATGAGATATCTCACAAAAACAGCGCGATAGAATAGGAATGTCGGCTCTTACTTGTAGTTTTTAACAATAAATTTACTTGTTAAAAACAGTGCAATTACAGGAGCAGGTCATGACAGTACCCGTACAACATCCTATGTATATCGATGGACAGTTTGTTGCCTGGCAAGGTGAAGCCTGGATTGACGTGATCAATCCGGCGACCGAAGAGGTCATTTCCCGTATTCCCGATGGTCGCGCCGACGACGCCCGCAAGGCGATCGACGCGGCCGATCGTGCTCAGCCCGCCTGGGAAGCGCTCCCGGCCATTGAACGCGCAAACTGGTTACGCAAAATTTCAACTGGGATCCGCGAACGGGCCAGCGAAATCAGCGCGCTGATCGTTGCCGAGGGCGGCAAAATTCAACAACTGGCCGAGGTGGAAGTGAATTTCACCGCGGACTACATCGATTACATGGCGGAATGGGCGCGTCGTTACGAGGGCGAAATCCTGCAAAGCGATCGCCCCGGCGAAAATATTCTGGTGTTTAAACGCGCGCTGGGCGTGACGACCGGCATTCTGCCGTGGAACTTCCCGTTCTTCCTGATTGCCCGTAAGCTCGCACCCGCGCTGCTGACCGGCAATACCATCGTTATCAAACCGAGCGAATTTACGCCCAATAACGCCATCGCCTTTGCCAAAATTGTGGATGACATTGGCCTGCCAAAGGGCGTGTTTAACCTGGTGCTGGGGCGCGGTGAAACTGTCGGCCAGGCGCTGGCGGGGAACCCGAAAGTCGCCATGGTCAGCATGACCGGCAGCGTGACAGCGGGTGAAAAAATCATGGCCGCCGCGTCGAAAAATATCACCAAAGTATGCCTTGAGCTGGGCGGTAAAGCACCGGCTATCGTGATGGACGATGCCGATCTGGATCTGGCGGTCAAAGCGATTGTTGATTCTCGCGTCATCAATACCGGACAGGTGTGTAACTGCGCGGAACGCGTGTATGTGCAAAAAGGCATTTACGATCGGTTTGTGAATCGTCTCGGTGAGGCGATGAAAGCGGTGCAGTTTGGCAATCCGGCGGAACGTAATGATATCGCGATGGGGCCGCTGATCAACGCGGCGGCGCTTGAACGTGTCGAGCAGAAAGTGGCGCTTGCGGTGCAGGAAGGGGCAAAAGTCGTGTTGGGCGGTCAGGCTGTTGAAGGCAAAGGCTATTACTATCCGCCGACGCTGCTGCTGGATGTGCGTCAGGAGATGACCATTATGCACGAAGAAACCTTCGGTCCCGTGCTGCCGGTGGTGGCATTTGATACGCTTGACGACGCGCTGACCATGGCTAACGACAGCGAATATGGTCTGACATCATCGATTTATACGCAGAATCTGAACGTGGCGATGAAAGCGATCAAAGGGCTGAAATTCGGTGAGACATACATCAACCGTGAGAACTTCGAAGCGATGCAGGGGTTCCATGCGGGGTGGCGTAAATCAGGGATCGGTGGCGCGGACGGTAAACACGGTTTGAATGAGTATTTGCAAACGCAGGTGGTGTATTTGCAGTCGTGAGTTGAGCCTCAGTTTCTGGGGGCTGCTGCTCTGTACCACTGAAACGGTGAACGTGCCTGGGCGGCTAAGTCAACGCCGCCCTGGCGACCCGGGCTTCCGGCAAGAAAATCATACTTTGGTGGCGATCCAGTTCATCATCAGTTCTGGCCATATGGCGGCTGGCAGACCTTGTGCATCGCGGATGCCGAATCCGTGCTTTCCGCGTTCAAACAGGTGCATTTCAACGGGCACATCCAGACGCCGCAGGGTGGTGAACATCTCCAGACTGTTTTCGACTTTAACCGCTGGATCGTCGATAGCATGGAGCAGGAATGTCGGCGGGGTGTCTTTTTCCGCTCTGTCCTCCAGCGAATAGCGGTGGATTTGCACGGGTGTTGGGTTGTCGCCAATCAGCTCATGACGCGAGCCCGGATGATCGATATCGGCGTGCATGGTGATGACCGGATAGACCAGCGCCATAAACGCCGGGCGCGCGCTCAGTTCATCGGCGGCATCGATGGGCTGATAAACCCGCTCGTTAAACCGTGTGCCAAGGCTGGCGGCCACGTGACCACCTGTGGAAAATCCCAGTACGCCGATACGCTCAGGATCGAGTTTCCACTCCTGCGCATTTGCACGGACAATGCGCACCGCGCGCTGGACGTCGGCCAGTGGGGCGTCAGCGCCTTCCTGGTGCCCGTCGCCAGGCATGCGATAGGTCATTACAAACAAGGTGTAACCGCGAGCATTGAAGAAGGGGGCCAGCGCGCTGCCTTCTTTATCAAGCACGACACGACGATAGGACCCGCCGGGAGTGACCAGAATGCCGACGCCGTTGGGCTTATCGGGGGCATAGACGGTGATTTCAGGGGCGCGAATACCGGTGACGGAACGGTCATAATCAGACGTGCCGGTGTAGCGCGGTTCGGGTGTGAAAACCGCGTCGCTACTGGCGGCGCCAGGCGCTTCACCATGAGGCCAGACGGTAAACGTTGCTGAGTGGGCGACGGCGTGAGCCATCATTTTTTCTAACGCGGCACGGCTCAGAGTTTCCATCGAAACACTCCCTTAACTGGAAACCGAAGGTTATAGCACAGTTAACTAATTGAAAACCGGAAGGGATTCACAACCAGCGGACAGCCAGGCTGCCCGCTGTGCGAATTACAGTGCGGCGAACTTATCGAGCGTGCGAACCAGCTGCGTAACAAACCCGTATTCGTTGTCGTACCAGGCAACGGTTTTCACCAGCTGCACGTCACCCGCCTCCGTGACTTCGGTCTGGGTGGCATCGAATATCGAACCAAAATGTGTGCCAATCACATCTGACGACACAATCTCTTCGTCGGTATAGCCAAAGGATTCGTTATTCTCCGTCGCCTTTTTAAACGCGTTATGAATCTCATCCACGCTCACTTTTTTCTCAAGAATCGTCACCAGCTCGGTGACGGAACCGGTTTTCACGGGTACGCGCTGAGCATGGCCTTTTAGCTTGCCGACGAGTGCCGGAATGACCAGCCCAATGGCTTTTGCCGCGCCCGTGGTATGCGGAATGATATTTTCAGCCGCCGCTCGCGAGGCGCGAAGATCTTTGCCCCGAGGGCCATCCACCAGCGCCTGCGTACCGGTATAGGCGTGAATGGTGGTCATGGTGCCGACCTTAATGCCAAAACTGTCCTGCAGCGCTTTTGCCATGGGCGCCAGGCAGTTAGTGGTGCAGGACGCGACAGAAATGATGGTGTCGCTGGCGTTAATCGTGTCGTCATTCACGTTAAAGACGATCGTTTTCATGTCACCCGCTGGCGCTGAAATCAGCACTTTCTTCGCGCCGGCGTCCAGATGTGCTTTTGATTTTTCCTCCGAGGTGTAGAAACCGGTACATTCGACGACGACGTCAACGCCTGCCGATGTCCACGGAATGTGTTTGGCCTCTTTCTCGGCGTACACCGCGATCGACTGACCATCGACAATCAGCGAGTCTTCGGTGAAATCCACGCTCCAGGGAAAAGGGCCATAGTTAGAATCGTGTTTGAGCAGGTAGGCCAGCACTTTGGGTGACGTGAGGTCGTTAATGGCGACGACGGTATTGCTGTCCTGAGTTTCAAGCAAACGACGTAAAACCAAGCGTCCGATGCGACCGAATCCGTTAATGCCAATTTTACTCATGGTTGACTCCTGTATGAACTGAACGATGCGACAGTTTGAACTCATCCAGGCTTAGTCCATGTCAGCGCGTGAGGCAATTGAAGATGCTTCATGCGCAGGCGAAGTTTTTGAAAACACATAAAGAAAACTTAATGAATTTTTAAGGAAAGGCCGCTATGTTGACTCTTTCTTTGTACCGTTTCAGGAATTTATATGCGTATTAAATATACTGGCCTGCAAATTGGCATTCACTGGCTGGTGTTTCTTTTGGTTGTCGTGGCGTACTGCGCCATGGAATTTCGCGGCTTTTTCCCGCGCAGCGCGCGCCCGCTGATTAACATGATTCACGTCTCTTGCGGGATCTCTATTCTGGTGCTGATGGTCGCTCGCCTGCTGGTGCGCCTGAAGTTCCCTGCGCCGCCGATTCAACCAAAACCTAAAGCCATGATCACCGGCATGTCGCATCTGGGGCATTTGATTGTTTACCTGCTGTTTATTGCGCTACCGATTATCGGCCTGGTGATGATGTACAACCGAGGCAACGACTGGTTTGCTTTCGGAATGGTGATGCCTCACGCGGCGGAAGCCAATTTCGATCTGGTGGATACGATGAAATCCTGGCACGAGACGCTGGCAAATCTGGGCTATTTCGTGATTGGTTTGCATGCTTTTGCGGCCCTGCTGCACCACTATTACTGGAAAGACAACACGCTGCTGCGCATGATGCCGAAAAAACGATCCTGATCGCTTCTTCCTCTCCTCGAACCCGCTGCCTGTCAGCGGGTTTTTTTGTGATCGTCGATACCTTTTGGCAGCGTAAAACCGCGCAGTATCACATTTTTCTATCGTTTCCTGTGTGTTATTCACTCAATGGATATAAAGAGTATATCTATAATAGAAACACTAAAGGGGTGGCGATGAAAATTGTACTCACAGGTTCCGCCGGGCGAATTGGTCACACGATTGCGGTCCAGTTGCTGGTAGAGGGACATCTGGTAACCGGAATTGACCTTGCGCCCGCAAGAATAGAGCATGCGCATTATCACCATGTGCAATGCCCGTTTGAGCAAGCAGAGATGATGAACGATGCGGTGA
Organism: Lelliottia sp.; assembly: GCF_045627565.1. Lineage (NCBI taxonomy): Bacteria > Pseudomonadati > Pseudomonadota > Gammaproteobacteria > Enterobacterales > Enterobacteriaceae > Lelliottia > Lelliottia sp. The sequence goes on from NZ_JAZQNX010000020.1 coordinate 20,807, forward strand.
AGGGCGCAGATGTTCTGCTGCACATTGGCGCGATGATGTCGTGGCATCCAAAGGACAATGCTGCGATGTTCCACGCCAATGTTACCGCTACCCAATGGCTGTTGGATGCCGCCCGGGGGGCAGGCGTAAAGCGCTTTGTTTTCGCCAGCAGTGGCGAAGTGTATCCAGAAGTGCGCGCGCAATTTCAGCCCGTGACGGAAGACCATCCGCGCAACCCGGTTTCGTTCTATGGCCTCACCAAAAAGCTGGCGGAAGATCTCGTACTGTTTTATCAGCAGCAGGGGCTGGAAACGGTGATTTTGCGTTTTCCACACACGCAATCCATTGATGAACTGCTTGATCCTGACAGCTTCTTTTCGGGACCGCGCTTTTTCCTGGACGGTAAAATTCGCCAGATGCGTTCGTTTGGCAATGATGTCGTGGCCGACAAACTGCAAACAGTGCGCGATCGGCAGAGGGGCCCGGCCATGATTGTCCAGTACGGCGAAGACGATAATCTGCCATACCAGATGCATATTGCTGATGTGCGCGATACGGCGGAAGGTGTCATTCTGGCGATGTCGCATCCGCGTGCGGCGAACGGTATTTATAATCTTGGCACTGATGAGCCAGTCGCATTTGAAGATATGCTGCCGGTGATGGCGCAGGCAATCGGATTGCCGCTGATTGATGTCACGATGCCAGGCAAAGCCGTGCGATTCAAAACCAGTAACCAAAAAATTAAGCGCGAACTGGGCTACCAGCCTCGTTTCACCTTTCCCGACATGATCGCGCAAGCCGCACGACTCACGGTTAACAGACATAATACAAAGGGGAGTGTATGAACAATTCAGCGCAGCAATCACTCGATAATGTGACTTCTGACCGCGAGATCCCAGTCGTGCGAAAATTACGTAAAGTTTTGCTGGCGACCGGAATCGGCCACTTTGTCGAGTGGTTTGATTTTGGTCTCTACGGAACGCTGGCGGCGATTATCGGTGTACAGTTCTTCCAGGCCGAAAGCCCGGCGGTTGCGTTACTGTCTTCCTTTGCCGTCTTTGGTGCCGGTTTCATTATGCGTCCGCTCGGCGGGTTGTATTTCGGATCGCTGGGTGACCGAATCGGTCGTCAGAAGGTGCTGGCGACGGTGATCCTGCTGACCTCAGGCGCGACGTTCGTCATGGGGCTGCTGCCGACGTTTTCACAAATTGGCATCGCCGCTACGGTCCTGCTGGTGATCACCCGTCTGATTCAGGGTTTTGCGGCGGGTGGTGAAAGCTCTGGTGCGACGACGTTCCTGGCTGAATATGCGCCAACTGCTCGACGCGGGTATTTCACCTGCTGGATCGATAACTTCGGATTTATGGCTTTTGTCGCGGGTTCCGGCCTGGTGTTTCTGCTGACCGCTACGCTGGGTGAAGCGACGATGAGCGACTGGGGCTGGCGCATTCCGTTCCTGATTGCCGGACCGCTGGGGCTGGTCGGGCTGTATCTGCGAAAACACCTCGAAGACACGCCTGAATTTCTTGAGATGGTGAAAAGTGGCAAAACCGAAGCCTCACCACTCCGAACCGCCGTTACGACCGCCTGGGGCGCGCTGCTATTTTGCGTCGGTTTTGTGGTGATCAAGGCCGTCGGGCACTGGACGTTGCAGACTTTTATGCCGAGCTATTTATCCACCGAACTGCATTATTCAAAACTCGACTCGTACGCTATCACCACCGTTGGGCTGTTCTCGATTGCGGTGATGGTGCCGTTTATGGGGTATCTGTCGGATAAATTTGGGCGTAAACCGTTGATGCTGGCGGGCTGCGCGGGTTTTATCTTGTTCACTTATCCCGCCATGATGGTGATGGCGCGCGGCGATATGCTGTCTGCGATACTGGCGATGTTGCTTCTGGGAGCGTTTATTGCCGCCTTTGATGGCGCATGCAGCGCGGCGATGGCAGAGCTGTTCCCGACCAGCATTCGCTATGGCGGAATGGCGATTGCGTACAATGTCGCTGTGGCATTCTTTGGCGGCATCACGCCATGGTTCTCGGCGTATCTCATCACGTCGACGGGTAATCCGTTCTCTCCGGCATACTACGTGATGGGTGCGGCGCTGATTACATTCCTGACGGTACTACGTGCGAAAGAAACGGCAGGGCAGCCGCTTCGTCGTTAAGTAGATAATCAGTCGGGATTGAACAGCATGATGTTGATGAGTCTGTACTATCTCAAAGATGGATATCGCCATGACCAACGCGAAGTAAACGCATTTAAAGGCGCGGTCTGCCAGGGAAATGGCGAATATAAGTGATTTTGCGGTGTGTTTACGGGGTCTGACCGATGTCGGCAGACTCCGGATTTTAGTCAACAGTGTCCCCATTCATCCATATTCAAACCCTCATCAAAACAGCATGAAAATTCATTAGCATCGGGCGTTTTTCTGGTCGTTCGTGGTTTCAGTATTAATGATTTCAATCAGAGCTGATTTGTTTTACTATACCCCCCTACAGTATCTGGAGGGCGTATGCCGCATTCACCCGAAGACAAAAAACGTGTTCTGACTCGCGTGCGTCGCATCCGGGGGCAGGTTGATGCCCTGGAACGTGCGCTGGAGTCTGGCGAACCTTGCCTTGCTATCCTGCAACAAATTGCGGCCGTACGCGGTGCAGCGAACGGTTTGATGGGCGAGATGGTCGAAATTCACCTCAAAGATGAGCTGGTCACCGGTGAGACAACGGTCGATCAGCGTGCGGTTCGCATGGCAGAAGTCGGCCATTTGCTACGCTCTTATCTAAAATAAAACTCTGACATCCCAGAAAGGAAGACACTATGAAATCACGTGCAGCCGTCGCATTTGGCCCAGGCCAGCCGCTCAAGATCGTCGAAATAGACGTCGCTCCGCCAAAAAAAGGCGAAGTGCTGGTTAAAATCACCCACACCGGCGTGTGCCATACCGATGCATTCACGCTGTCTGGCGACGATCCAGAAGGTGTTTTCCCGGCCGTCTTAGGCCATGAAGGCGGCGGTGTGGTTGTCGAAGTGGGCGAGGGCGTCACCAGCCTGCAGCCTGGCGATCACGTGATTCCGCTGTACACCGCGGAGTGTGGCGAGTGTAAGTTCTGTAAATCCGGCAAAACTAACCTGTGCCAGGCCGTTCGCGCCACCCAGGGTAAAGGTTTGATGCCAGATGGCACCACGCGTTTCTCTTACAACGGCGAGCCGATTTATCACTACATGGGTACCAGCACCTTCAGCGAATACACCGTGTGCGCAGAAATCTCGCTGGCAAAAGTTAACCCACAAGCACCACTGGACAAAGTCTGCCTGCTGGGCTGCGGCGTCACCACCGGTATTGGCGCGGTTCACAACACCGCGAAAGTTAAAGAAGGCGATACCGTGGCCGTGTTTGGTCTCGGGGGAATTGGTCTGGCGGTGATCCAGGGCGCGGTACAGGCGAAAGCCGGACGCATTCTGGCGGTGGATACTAATCCGGAGAAATTCAAATTAGCCGGTGAAATGGGCGCGACTGATTTCATCAACCCGAAAGACTACGACAAGCCGGTTCAGGATGTGATTGTTGAACTGACCGATGGGGGTGTCGATTTCAGCTTCGAATGTATTGGTAACGTGAATGTCATGCGATCAGCACTCGAGTGCTGCCACAAGGGATGGGGCGAAAGCATCATCATTGGCGTGGCCGGTGCAGGCCAGGAAATCAAAACCCGTCCATTCCAGCTGGTAACGGGTCGCGTATGGCGTGGCTCCGCATTTGGCGGCGTAAAAGGGCGTACTCAGTTGCCGGGTATGGTTGAAGATGCCATGGTCGGAAAAATTGATCTCGACCCGTTTATCACGCACCGTTTACCACTTGATCAAATCAACGAAGCCTTCGATCTGATGCATGAAGGGAAATCCATTCGCACCGTCATCCATTTCGGCAGCAACTAATTATTTTGCCAGCGGTTTCCGCCGCTGGCATTTCTTTAATAATCTTCTCTAAAGTGTGACCCACCTGGCGCTTTTAACCATAATCAAATTCTCTGATTTGCCGATGATTTATTCACAGGCGTAATTATACGCACTTCATCCATATAAGAGAGTCGACGGTCATGGACAACACAAAAAAGATGCGAAGCCCGCAAACGCTGAGCTTCCTGCATCACATCCGGCTGGTTCCGCTGTTTTCCTCAATTCTCGGTGGCATCATTTTATTGTTTGCGTTGAGTTCGGTATTGGCGGGGTATTTCCTGCTGCAAGCCGATAACGATCAGCAAGATGTCACGCAAGAGATTCAGGTCCGCACGGGTTTATCTAACAGCTCAAACCATTTACGCACTGCCCGAATCAACATGATTCATGCGGGCGCGGCAAGCCGTATTGCTGAAATGGATGCAATGAAACAAAACATCGCCGAAGCTGAGACGCGTATCAAGCAGTCGCAGACGAGCTTCGCCATGTACATGAATCGTTCGGTTCGTACTCCCGCAGACGAAGCACTGGATAACGATCTGAAAACGCGCTTTGACGCCTACATCGCCGGGCTTCAGCCGATGCTGAAATATGCCAAAAACGGTATGTTCGAAGCCATTATTAATCACGAAAATGAGTCCGCTCGTCCACTGGACGACGCGTATAACGAAGTGTTGCTGAAAGCGATTAAGATCCGTACCGATCGCGCGAACTTGCTCACCTCTGAAGCGCACAAGCGCACGCAGTTGGGTCTGATGTTTATGGTTGGCGCGTTTGCGTTTGCCTTGCTCCTGACGGCGATGACGTTTGTGGTGCTCCGCCGTACCGTGATTAATCCGCTGCAACGTGCTGCCCGCCGCATCGAACTGATTGCGAAAGGGGATTTGACCATGGCGGATGATCTGACCGGGCGCAGTGAAATTGGGCGTTTGACCCACGATCTGCAAACCATGCAGCACTCGCTCGTCAATACCGTCGGCACCGTGCGTCAAGGTGCAGAAGAGATTTATCGCGGGACCAGCGAGATCTCGGCCGGTAACACCGATCTCTCGTCCCGTACCGAACAGCAGGCGGCCGCGATTGAACAAACCGCCGCCAGCATGGAAGAGCTGACGGCGACGGTAAAACAGAACGCCGATAACGCCCATCACGCGAGCAAACTGGCAGAAGACGCCTCCGGTAAAGCCAGCCGTGGCGGCCAGATGGTGTCCGGCGTGGTGAAAACCATGAGCAATATCTCTACCAGCTCGAAGAAAATTTCGGAAATCACTGCGGTCATTAACAGCATCGCTTTCCAGACCAATATTCTGGCGCTAAACGCTGCCGTTGAGGCCGCGCGTGCTGGCGAGCAGGGGCGTGGATTTGCGGTTGTGGCGAGTGAAGTGCGTACGCTGGCGAGCCGCAGTGCGAACGCCGCGAAAGAAATTGAAGGGCTGATTAATGAGTCGGTGACTCTTATCGATCAGGGTTCTGGCGAAGTGGTCGCTGCGGGTAACACCATGAATGATATCGTCGAAGCCGTTAAGCGCGTCACCGATATTATGCTCGAAATCGCGGCAGCGTCCGACGAACAGAGTCGTGGCATTGTGCAGGTCAGTCAGGCGATTTCTGAAATGGACAAAGTGACGCAACAGAACGCCTCGCTGGTGGAAGAAGCGTCAGCAGCGGCGGCATCGCTGGAAGAACAGGGAGCGCGTCTGACCGAAGCAGTCGGAGCATTCCGTCTGAACGGCGTCGCGCCATCTCGCAGCGCAAAACCGTCGGCTCTCGCGCAGTCCACTCCGTTACGTCCGGCCGTGGCTGACGGTGGCGATAACTGGGAAACCTTCTAATCTCCCTGGATTGACTGTCTCACCAACCTGTGTAAAAAGGGTTCATGTTCTGGCATGAACCCTTTTTTATGGTGGTACCGAAATGACTCCAGCAAAACGTATGGCCCTCCTGATCGCGCTTTCCAGCCTGATGACCGGTTGCTCAGTGGGCGTGGGCGGTTTCGGCATCGGCGGAGGAAGCAACGGCGTAGGTGTGGGCGCGGGTTTATCCTTTCCGATAGGCGGCTCCGCCTCGACCAAAGACAACGCCACGGATTCCCAACAGCCTGACTGCGATGGCGAGGTATATCAGGTGCAGCCGATCTATCCCGCGCAGGCGGCGGCGCAGGAATTTGAAGGGAAAGTCGCGGTGAAATTTGATGTGAAGCCGAACGGACGGGCAACGGGTTACAGTGCCAAAGGGGACAAAGCATTCTTTGCCGAAACGTGGAAGGCCGTCTCCCGCAGCTGCTGGTCGCCGGGCGTGAGTCAGGATTTTGTGGTGTCATTTACCATGAATAAACCCGTGACGTTAGCGACTGTCGCACCTTAAAAAAACGGCCAGTCACTTTTGCGACTGGCCGTTACGTGCTACCCGATTACGGTTTATCAGGTAACGCGTAGGCAATGATGTAATCACCCCTGTCCGGCGACTGGCGTGCGCCGCCCGCGTTAATGATGATGTACTGTTTGCCTGTTTTCGGCGAGACGTAGGTCATCGGCCCTGACTGGCTGCCCACAGGCAGACGGTCTTTCCAGATCTCTTTCCCGGTCGCCGTATCAAACGCACGCAGGTAGAAATCCTGGGTGCCCGCAAAGAACAGCAGACCCGACTGCGTGGACAGCGATGCGCCCAGCGTTGGCATCCCGATTGGGATAGGCATGTGCATACGAATGCCCAGCGGGCCGGTATCTTCCACGGTCCCAACCGGAACCTGCCATACCAATTTGCCGCTTTTCAGATCCACGGCGGACATGGTGCCGAACGGCGGCTTCTGGCAGGGAATACCCAGTGGTGAGAGGAAACGCTCGCGCATGGCACCAAACGGCGTGCCGTCCATCGGCACAATTCCCATCTCAATGCCGCTGGCGTTTTTGGCGACGTTTGCACGCGGCACCATATAGTTTGCCAGTCCCAGACGCATATCGTTGACGAACACCAGGCCGTTATTCGGATCCACCGACACGCTGCCCCAGTTCATGCCGCCGAGCGAGCCCGGGAACTGCAGAGAACGGTCAAGGCCTGGCGGGGTAAAGACGCCCTGATGACGCATCTCTTTAAACTGAATACGGCACAGTAGCAAATCGACAGGCGTCGCGCCCCACATGTCGGATTCGGTCAGCGTCTGGTTGCCAATCATCGGCATACCGACGGAATACGGCTGAGTCGGAGAATAGCGTTCGCCCTGAATATTGCCCGCAGGAACAGGACGTTCTTCGACTTTCGCTACCGGCTCGCCGGTTTCGCGATTGAGCATAAAAATCATGCCCTGTTTGCTGGTTTGCACCAGAACGGGCGTCGTGCCGCCTTTACCATCCGGTAAATCGTACAGCAGCGGCTGCGACGGCAGGTCAAAGTCCCACAGGTCGTGGTGAGTGGTTTGATAATGCCAGCGCACCTGACCGGTCGTCGCATCAACGGCCACCACGGATGAGCTGTATTTATCGTCCAGGTCGGTACGTTCACCCGCGTAGAAATCAGGCGTCGCGTTGCCGGTCGGGAGATAAATCAGGTTCAGCTTCGCGTCGTAAGACATCGCCGACCAGACGTTTGGCGTGCCGCGCGTATAGGTCTGACCTTCCGGCGGCAGGCCGGTGATAGCCGGATTGCCCGGATCCCAGGCCCACGCCAGTTTGCCGGTGCGAACGTCATAGGCACGCACCACGCCCGGCGGTTCGCCGGTTGAAAAGTTATCGGCGACGCGGCCCCCGACGACGACGACATTTCCGGCCACCAGCGGAGTTGACGTCTGCTGGTAATAGCCTGGTTTGATTTCGCCCATACCGACGCTGAGATCGACGATGCCGTGATCGCCAAAGTCTTCGCAGACTTTGCCGTTATCGGCGTTGATCGCAATCAGGCGTGCATCGGTTGTCGGCAGGAACAGGCGACGCGGGCAGGCCGCTGAATGAGTCTCGTTAAGTGACGTTGTCACGGATTGGGTGTCTTCAAAATAACCCAGACCGCGACAGCGCTGCCAGTTTGGCGCAGTGGCTTTGGAATCGTAACGCCATTTTTCTTTGCCGGAATCAACATCCAGCGCCAGCACTTTGCTGTACGGCGTGCAGACAAACAGCGTGTCGCCTATCTGCAAAGGCGTGTTTTGATCTTCAGCACCGGACCCGTTGCTCTGCGGAATGTCACCCGTATGCGCGGTCCAGGCCACTTTCAACGTATTGATGTTTTGCTTGTTGATCTGATCCAGCGCGGCAAAGCGGTCGCCGTGGGTGGTGTTGCCCCAATGCGCCCAGTCTTTTTGCTGCTCGCCAGGCGCAACCGGTTTAACCGGAACAGGCTCATTAGCGGCTACGAGCGTTTGCGGTTTAAACATCCAGCCAACGCTCACCAGCATCGCCAGCGCGAGAATGGCCGCCACCGTGAATGCCGGTTTTTTATTCACCGCTACGTTACGGTTCGCCGCCCGCAAGAATGGCCAGACAAGGGCAGACAGAAAGGCGAGGACGGCGAGGGTGAACAGGCGCGAGAACAGCGGCCAGAAATCCCAGCCAGCGTCATTCACCGCCCAAAAAATCGACGCGATAAAGGCGACAGCGTAAAGAATAATCCCGCTGATGCGACGGGTGAAAATCAAGAAGGCGGAGATCAACATCACTACGCCAACGATGAGGAAGTACCAGGTTCCCCCTACGGTAGCGAGCTTAAAGCCCAAGCCGCCAACCGCCAGACCGATGATTGTCATCAGCCCCACCAGGAGCCACTGCAGGAATTTTGCTATCCCGCGCGGCGCGCTGCCAAATGCCATTTCTGTCTCCTTAAAGACCTCATAATTTCCCAGGTAACGCCACTCTGTGCATGTACCATATGGATAATCAAGTTCGGATTTAATAATGATTTACTGAAAATATACCGCTTGTACGGCTTTCGAACGCACGTAGATTGAGTTCGAATGAACCATTTGGTGAATTCGCGGCTATGATAAAACTGTTAAATTGTTTTGCGCAATTGTTAATGAATGATTTCGCATTATTTGAATAACAGACACAAAAAGCCCGTCAGAGCGACGGGCCGGACAGGCATGAGGGAGTGAATCAGATAGGCATGGATTTGCGGATGGCGCTGAGAAGCGACTGCGCGCCCGAAGAAAGCGGGATATCGACGCGCGTGAGGATGCCGATAGGCTCACCCGTACCTGGCGATGCCACCGGGAGCGCGGTCAAACAGCCCTGACGTAAATCCTCTTTCACCGCGCCTGAAGGGACAAACCAGACGTAGTCATAGTCCACCGTTAACTGGCGAGAAAGCGACGCCGAAAGCGTTTCGATACAGCCCGACGGTAATGTGCAGCCCTGCATCTGGAGCATGACTTCCGCGTTGTGGCGCGGAGCGGTGCCTTTCGGGGAGACCACAACCGGCCATTCCATGACGCGGCTTAACGTGACGGTGTCACGCAGCAAAGGGTGTCCTGGGCGCACCACCAGCTTCAGTGATTCCAGGAACAAAAGTTCATAATTAAGACCAACCATCAATTCCGGGTCAGACATGCGGCCAATCCCTAGATCCAGTTCGCCGGATTTAAGCCCCGACAGCAGCATGGTGTTGTTCATGGTGGCTACTTGCAGCGTGGTGTTTTTTTGCTGCTTATGAAACTGACCGATGGCGGCAGGCAAAATGCCGAGCGCCGCCGTGGGCAACGCCCCCACGCGGACCACGTCGGTATCCTGACTGTCTTTGCGATTCAGTGCCTGACCCGCAGTGTTCAAGGCGTCGAGTACTTTGACGGCATGCGTTAAAAACTGCTCACCTACCAGTGTCAGCTGTGCGCCAAGACGGCCGCGATTGAATAAACGTGTTCCGGTGAGTTGTTCCAGTTCATTCAGTGTTTTTGAGAGCGCTGGCTGGCTAAGATTAAGAGTTTCAGCCGCACGCCCCAGCGTTCCCTGTTGAGCGACGGCCACAAAAGTGTGCAAATGGCGCAAACGTATGCGCTGACTAAACAAACCATTTTTTTCCATAGGCGATGTTATGAATAGAGCGAGGCAAGAGACAAGGGAAGAAGTTTAATTTTGATAACCTGATAGCAAAATATTATTAACATTTGATGTAATTGAGTTACAACAAGATTTTCTTACTGAGGGTAATAAGGAGTAGGGTTAGACGCAAAGGTGGAGGAAAGCCGTCTACGCGCAGGGAATGACCAGCGGGCCATCAGGATCACAGATTGGAAATTCTTCCCCCCGAAGGCGGACGGCCTTCTCTACACTCCAGGTATTATTCACTGGGAGCATGACATCATGGCGAACACCATCACGGCTGATGATATTCGGGAACACTTTTCGCAGGCTATGTCAGCGATGTACCAGCAGGAAGTTCCACAGTACGGCACATTGCTGGAACTGGTTGCAGATGTGAATCTGGCGGTACTTGAAAATAATCCGCACTTACATGAACAACTCGCGAATGCTGATGAACTGGCGCGTCTGAATGTCGAGCGTCACGGCGCGATCCGCGTTGGCAGCGCAAAGGAACTCTCCACGTTACGCCGGATGTTTGCCATTATGGGGATGCATCCCGTCAGCTATTACGATCTCTCACAGGCAGGTGTGCCGGTGCATTCAACGGCGTTTCGTCCCATTGATGACGACGCGCTGTCGCGAAATCCCTTCCGGGTATTCACCTCATTGCTCCGGCTGGAGCTTATAGAAAACGTGGCGCTGCGTGAACGTGCTGCGGATATTCTGGCCCGGCGAACCATCTTTACCCCGCGCTGTCTGGAACTGATTGATCTGCATGAGTCAGAAGGCCGTTTTACGGAAGCTCAGGCGCGGGAGTTTGTTCAGGAAGCACTGGAAACGTTCCGCTGGCACAGCCATGCGCTTGTCGACCAGGAAACGTATCTGGCGCTGCACAATGAGCATCGGCTTATCGCCGATGTGGTGTGTTTCCCCGGATGCCATATTAACCATCTGACGCCGCGCACTTTAGATATTGATCGGGTGCAGGAGTTGATGCCGAAATACGGTATTGAGCCGAAAATCGTGATTGAAGGCCCGCCGCGTCGCGACGTTCCAGTCTTATTGCGGCAGACCAGTTTCAAAGCGCTGGAAGAGCCGGTGCTCTTTGCCGGAGAACATCGCGGAACGCATACCGCCCGTTTTGGCGAGATCGAACAGCGTGGCGTGGCGTTAACGCCAAAAGGCCGCGCGCTTTACGATCGTTTACTGGGCGAAGCGGGAACGGGCAGGGACAATCTGACGCATCAGCTCCATTTGCGCGAAGTGTTCCAGGCATTCCCGGACAGCGAAATGTTCCTGCGCCGCCAGGAATTAGCCTATTTCCGCTACCGTCTCACGCCTGCGGGTGAATCGCACCGCCAGGCATTCCGCCCCGGTGATGACCCGCAACCACTGATTGAGCGCGGGTGGGTCGTGGCGCAGCCGATTGTTTATGAAGATTTCCTCCCGGTCAGCGCGGCAGGGATTTTCCAGTCGAATCTTGGCAATGAAACCCAGGCGCGGAGTCATGGGAATTCCAGCCAGGCGGCATTCGAAATCGCCCTGGGTTGCGCAGTCAACGATGAGTTTACGCTGTATCAGCAGGCGGAAGAGCGCAGTAAACGCCGTTGTGGTTTGCTCTGAAAACGTTACTCTGCTGGGCTGTGATGGAAAATAAAGGTTGGTATGGAACATTCATCTTTCCCGGTGGTTGATACGTGTCAGGGCCGTTTAGTCGGTTTTACCGATGAAGATGTTCATGTCTGGTGCGGTATTCCCTATGCTGCTCCGCCTGTCGGTGAGTTACGCTGGCGCTCACCGCAGCCTCCTGTGGCCTGGCAGGGCGTTCGTCAGGCCAGCACATTTTCTGCGTCAAGCTGGCAAAGCAGCGAGTACTGCCGGGAGCTAGGCGGCGGGGACCCCGGTCAATTCTCAGAAGATTGCCTGTACCTGAACGTCTGGTCTCCGGGCAAACGCGAAGCGCCACTGCCGGTGATGGTCTGGCTGCACGGCGGTGGTTTTACGATTGGCGCAGGCGGATTGCCACCTTATAACGGCAAGGCACTGGCGCGTCGGGGTGTGGTGGTTGTGACGCTGAACTATCGGCTGGGGCATCTGGGTTTCTTTGCCCATCGCGCGCTTTGCGACGACGAAGATCGCATTGTGCATAACTTTGCGCTGCTCGATCACATCGCCGCCCTTCAATGGGTGCGCGACAATATTGCTGCGTTTGGTGGCGATCCGAGCAATATTACGCTTTTTGGCGAATCCGCCGGGGCCCGCAGCGTGCTGTCCTTGCTCACTTCGCCGCTGGCAAAAGGGCTGTTTCACAAAGCGATCGTGCAGAGCGGTTATACCTTGCCGGATACCCCGCGCGAGGATGCGCTGCGAAAAGGTGAAGCGGTGGCAGCGCATTTTGGCCTGCAGAACGCGACGGCGGCACAGCTGCGCGCTATACCTGCGCACGCGTTCTGGTCGCTTGAGGCCCCGCTGAATGTGGCACCAACACCGATTGTGGGCGACTGCGTGTTGCCTGAACCAATGCTGGACCTCTTTTTTGCTGCGCGCCAGCATCCCGTTCCGGTGATGATTGGCTCAAACAGTGATGAAGCGAGCGTGATGGCTGTGTTCGGAATCGACCTTGCCGGACAAATCCAAAAGTTACGACGTGAGCGCCGGTTTGGCCTGGGGGTGATCAAATTGCTTTACCCCGGCGTAAAAGGGGATGAAGAGTTGGGCCGACAGGTGTGTCGCGATATGGCGTTTACCACGATGGGTTTTGTCGTGATGCAGGCGCAACAACGCGTGGGCGAGCCGTGCTGGCGCTACTGGTTTGATTATGTCGCCGAGGCGGAACACACAACCTACTCAAACGGTGCATGGCACGGCAATGAAATTCCGTATGTGTTTGACACGTTACATCAGATTGAGCCGTCGCGGCAGTATGTGAATGAGCGCGATCGTGCCTTTGCTGCGCAGGTGGCCGATTACTGGGTCAGCTTCGCGCGTCACGCAAGCCGCACCTGTGATGCGCTTCGTGGCCCGGTCCGCTGGCCCGCTTCCCGAAAAGGACGCGATGTGCTTTTGCGCCTCGGTGTGAATAAACATGCAGGTTTTAAGCTGGAATACCGCTTCATGCGCGCCCGGATGAGCCTGTTTAAACGCGTTATGAAGCACCATGTCAGTCTGGATTGAGTAAGCAGTCGCGAAAGGCTTCCAGCCCGGCGGTCTTGCCATGAGAATCGCGTAACAATAGTCGATAGCTTGCGCCGGTTTTGACGCTGGTGTTAAACGGGCGCGCCAGCCGTCCGGCGCGAATATCTTCTTGTACCAGCGTTTCATCAGCAATGGCCATGCCAAGGCCTTGCATCGCGGCGGTGATCGCCAAATCCATTGTGTCGAAGTGTTGGTTTTTGTGCATCACCAGCGCGACGTTTTCTTGTCTGGAGAGCCACAGTGACCAGTCTGTTTTGTCACGGGTCGGATGGAGGAACGTCAGCGTATCCAAAGCCGAACCCATTCGCTGCGGACTCATCACCGGCGTCAGAGCCTCCTCAAAAAGCAGATCGCCAGCGCTTAAATGCGTACCAAACACGATCGCGGCATCATAGGATTCCGTTTTAAAATTCACCGTATGGTCGGTCGTGGTGGTGAGGGCGATTTGCAGTTCAGGCTGCTCACGTTCGACCTGAATCAGTCGGGGGATCAGCCAGCGCATGGCACATGTCGGCACTTTCAAGCGCACGACGGTTTGTTGCGCGCGCGCTTGTTCCGCCACGGTGAGTAAGTGTTCAAAGGCCGACTGTAAGTCAGGAAGCAGGGCGCTGCCCTGGGGGGAAAGTCGCAGCCCGCGGGCATGCCGCTCAAACAGCGCAAAGCCAAACCAGGATTCCAGCGTCGCGATTTTACGGCTGACGGCGCCCTGGGTCAGACACAGCTCTTTTGCGGCGTGAGTGAGATTCAGGTGACGCGCGGTGATCAGAAATGCGTCTACAGCATTGTGCGGAAAGGTACGGCGCGACATCGACATAAACACTCCAGGTATGCGTTTTTATCATGTCGTCCATCACACAATAGCTTGCTGGGTGTGTCAATCAATGAAAAAGCCCGCCGGGAGGCAGGCTTTTATCGTGAGCTATTTAGAACTGATAAACCAGACCTAACGCCACAATGTCATCCGTTGCAATACCGGCGTCTTTATAGAATTGGTCGTCGCTATCCAGCAGGTTGATTTTATAATCAACATAAGTGGACATGTTTTTGTTGAAATAATAGGTTGCACCTACATCAACATATTTAACCAGATCCTGATCGGTATTTGCGCCGTTGTACGTCAAATCCTTGCCTTTGGATTGCAGGTAGGAAATCGCCGGACGAAGACCGAAATCGAATTGATATTGCGCGGTGACTTCGACGTTCTGCGTTTTATTTGCAACGCCGCCAGTGTGGTCTTTGTCAAAAGTACCGTAAGAAGTCATGTTACGGGTTTCGGAATACATTGTAGCCAAATAGATATTATTGGCGTCGTATTTCAGACCCGCAGTCCAGGCATCGGCTTTTTCGCCATCCGCCATATAGGCGCTGCTGTCATTTTGTTGCGCGTTGGTACGATCGGAGGACGCATAGGCTGCGCCAGCGCTGATCCCCATCCCGAAATCATAGGTGGTGGAAATACCAAAACCGTCGCCATTCTCATGACGGACATCGCGGCCATTATTGGTGCCTTCGTTACCGTTGCCTGAGTCTTCGTTATTACCCTGATATTGCAGGGCAAAGCTCAGACCATCCACCAGACCGTAGAAGTTGGTATTGCGATAGGTGGCAACGCCGTTTGCGCGGCTGGTCATGTAGATGTCGGACTGGGAATACGTATCGCCGCCGAACTCAGGCAGCATATCGGTCCAGCCTTCCACGTCATACAGCACGCCATAGTTACGGCCATAATCAAATGAGCCGTAGTCGCCAAACTTCAGACCGGCGAAGCCAAGACGAGTCCATGACTGGTTTTCAGAACCCTCGGTATTGTTGGCCTGAACGTTGTACTCCCACTGGCCGAAGCCCGTCAGCTGGTCGCTGATCTGCGTTTCACCTTTGAAACCCAGACGGACATAGGACTGGTCGCCATCTGCCGACGTGTTGTCAGAGAAATAGTGCAGCCCGTCGACTTTACCGTACAGATCGAGTTTGTTGCCGTCTTTATTATAAATCTCCGCGGCGTGAGCGGCGCCTGCAGCCATGAGAGCGGGGATGACAATTGCCAGAACTTTTCTTTTCATTTTTTCGATCCTTAAAAAGGTTTTTATTATGACGTGAAGTGAACTTTCGCCAAAATTATGAATCGAATGAATCCTAATATTCTTTTAATTACTTCAGCAAATACTATGATTTACAAAAGTGTTAATATTTGCTGCGCGATTTACCGAATGAAATCTAAATTAGTTTAATGAATTGTTTACGTAATAAACATTCATGATAAATATTAATTTATGGGTAATTGTTTGGCGAGGGCAATTAAATAGTACAAGTTATGGTGGGCAATTTTTCATTTTGTGACGGAACATCGGGTTTGTAAGAAGATTATGTGATCCCATTTTTATGATCCCGCTTGTCCGCCATAAACTCCTTCATCCTGTCTAAATCCTCTTGACGAGCCTCCCGGTAGACGCGCGAGACGCGAGCTATGCGTTTTGATCATGGCAACTATGACAACAATTCGGTTGTCGTCTTCATTACCTTCTTGTTGAATAGTTATGCAATATCCACGAGAAAGGATTGATGATGACGTTACGTACCCCTGTGCATACCCGTTCTAAACTGCCTGATGTGGGCACGACGATTTTTACTGTGATTGGCCAGCTATCAGCCCAACACAATGCCATCAATCTTTCTCAAGGCGCGCCCAACTTTTCCTGTGACCCTAACCTGATCGCTGGCGTAACGCGTGCGATGGAAGCAGGTCATAACCAATATGCGGCGATGACCGGTTTGCCTCCTCTTAAAGAACGTATCGTGGACAAGATCGTGACGCTTTACGGCACGCGCTATGACGCAAGCACTGAAGTGTTGATCACCGCCAGCGCCAGCGAAGGGCTTTACTCCGCGATCAGTGGACTGGTACATCCGGGTGATGAAGTTATCTATTTTGAACCGTCTTTTGACAGCTACGCGCCTATCGTGCGGTTACAGGGCGCTACACCGGTCGCTATCAAGCTGACGGTCCCGGAGTTTGCCGTAGACTGGGACGAAGTTCGTGCGGCAGTCACCAGCCGCACCCGAATGATCATTATTAATACGCCGCACAACCCCAGCGGACAGGTCTTCTCTGCTGAGGATCTACATCAGCTGGCGGCGATCACCCAAAACACCGAAATTATTATTTTGTCTGACGAAGTGTACGAACACGTCGTGTTTGACGAAAAGCCGCATCATGGAATGGCAACGCACCCGCAGCTGGCGGAACGAAGCGTGATCATTTCATCATTCGGAAAAACCTATCATGTCACCGGCTGGCGCGTGGGGTATTGTGTTGCACCGGCGGAATTGATGGATGAGATTTGCAAAGTGCATCAATTTTTGATGTTTTCTGCCGATACTCCTATGCAATACGCCTTTGCTGAACACATGACCGATCCGCAAACCTGGCTTTCGCTCTCCGCGTTTTATCAGCGCAAGCGCGATCTGTTGCAAAATTTACTGGCCGACTCGCCGTTTAAATTGCTGCCAAGCGCAGGTTCGTTCTTCCTGCTGGCTGATTACAGCCATTTCAGCGATGAGAGCGACAGTGAGATGGTCAAACGTTTGATTACCGAATGTGGCGTGGCCACGATTCCACTGTCGGCGTTTTACGCTGATGGTACAGATAACAAATTGATACGCCTCTCTTTTGCGAAAGATGAGGCGACATTACGGGCAGGTGCGCAGGCCCTGTGTCGGGTTAAACCACGCTAAGGAGTTTTGAGATGAAATTTAACGCGTTAGTTGTCGGCATGGGATTGCTGTGTTCGTTTTCGACGCTGGCAGCAACTGAACTTCGCTACGGCCTCGAAGCAGAATATCCGCCGTTTGAAAGCCGCAATGCTTCTGGCGAACTGGAAGGGTTCGACATTGATCTCGGCAAGGCGATTTGCAAAGCCGCTGAACTGAAATGCAGCTGGGTCGAAACCTCTTTTGATGCATTGATTCCAGGATTAATGGCTAAAAAATTCGACGCCATTAACTCCGCGATGAACATCACCGATCAGCGTCGGCAGAGCATCGACTTCACCCAGCCGATTTACCGCATCCCGTCTCAGCTGGTAGGCAAATCGGGTACCGGTGTAGAAGCCACGCCTGAAGGCTTGAAAGGCAAAAGCATCGGCGTATTGCAGGGTTCTATTCAGGAAACCTATGCAAAAGAGCATTGGGAAAAGCACGGTGTCACCGTGGTGTCTTATAAAGATCAGAATATGGCCTGGGGCGATCTGCTGAATGGCCGTATTGATGCTTCGCTTGTGATGTCAGCGGCCGGGCAGGCAGGTTTCCTGAGCAAACCGCAGGGTAAAGGGTTTGGATTTATCGGCAAACCGGTGTCTGACGACACGATCCTCGGCAGCGGGATCGGCTTTGGGCTGCGCAAAGGTGATGAGGCCACCAAGAAACAGCTCGATGCGGCCATTGAAAAAGTCCGCGCTGACGGAACGATCGATAAACTGGCGCAGAAATATTTCCCAGGTATCGATGTCAGCGTAAAATAATATGATTGCGCCTGATTAGCCCCTGATGACGATGTCCATCAGGGGCTTTTTTATTTCGCCCACGCCCAAATTTATACTTAACTTTACGCTGATTTCGGTTCATTCCCCTCGACAGAATATATTTCTCGCTTTGTTCAGATAATCACCGCTCAACAATTGGATTTTTAACCGTTTTTGTTTAGGCTGTGCGTTCTTTCTTGCCGTCGTTTCGCCACGCGCGAAACTCATTCTCACGACCATAAGGACGTTTTCTCAGGCATGAATCGCAGACGTTTTTTACAGGGCTCGCTGGCAATGGCCGCACTGAGCGGTACAACCGGACTCTCAACGCTCTTTTCCCGCGCGGCCTTTGCCGCAGATTCCGATATTGCCGACGGTCAGAGTCGTCGCTTTGATTTCTCCGTTCTGCAATCCATGGCGCACGATCTGGCGCAAACTCCGTGGGGTGGTGCGCCGCGTCCACTGCCAAATACGCTGGCGACCATGACGCCGCAGGCATATAACGCCATTCAATACGATGCGAAACAGTCGCTGTGGAACAATATTGAAGACCGCCAGTTGGACGTACAATTCTTCCATATGGGAATGGGTTTCCGCCGCCGGGTAAGAATGTTCTCGCTGGATTCCGCCTCGTCCCTGGCGCGTGAAATTCATTTCCGTCCTGAATTGTTTAACTACAACGATGCGGGTGTGGATACGAAACAACTCGAAGGGCAAAGCGACTTAGGGTTTGCCGGGTTCCGCGCGTTCAAAGCGCCCGAACTGGCGCGTCGCGATATCGTCTCGTTCCTTGGCGCGAGCTATTTCCGCGCGGTAGATGACACGTATCAATACGGTCTTTCCGCGCGCGGCCTGGCGATTGATACCTTTACGGATACGCCGGAAGAGTTCCCTGATTTCACCTCGTTCTGGTTTGAAACCGTTAAGCCGGGCGATACCACTTTTACCGTCTACACGCTGCTCGACAGCCCAAGTATCACTGGCGCGTATAAATTCGTGATTCATTGCGAGAAGAGCCAGGTGATCATGGAGGTGGATAACCACCTTTATGCACGTAAAGATATCAAACAGCTCGGCATCTCTCCGATGACCAGTATGTTTGCCTGCGGCAATAACGAACGTCGCATGTGCGATACCATTCACCCGCAAATCCACGACTCCGATCGTCTGGCGATGTGGCGCGGGAATGGGGAATGGATTTGCCGTCCGCTGAATAATCCGCAGAAATTACAGTTCAACGCTTACCAGGACAAAAACCCGAAAGGCTTTGGTCTTCTCCAGCTCGACCGCGATTTCTCCCACTATCAGGACATCATGGGCTGGTACAACAAGCGCCCGAGTCTGTGGGTTGAACCGCGCAACCAGTGGGGCAAAGGCAGCGTAGGTCTGATGGAGATCCCGACCACGGGTGAAACTCTGGATAACGTTGTGTGCTTCTGGCAGCCAGAAAAACCAGTGAAAGCGGGCGATGAGCTGGACTTCAAATATCGCCTGTACTGGAGCGCGCAGCCGCCGGTTCGTTCTCCGCTGGCAAATGTGTTCGCCACGCGGACGGGGATGGGCGGCTTCCCGGAGGGGTGGGCGCCGGGCGAAAACTACCCGAAAACCTGGGCGCGTCGCTTCGCCATTGATTTCGTCGGCGGTGACTTGAAAGCCGCCGCGCCGAAAGGTATCGAACCGGTGATTACGCTCTCTAACGGTGAAGCGCGCCAGGTCGAAATCCTGTATGTTGAACCGTTCGACGGCTATCGCATTTTGTTCGACTGGTACCCAACAAACGATTCAACCGATCCGGTCGACATGCGTATGTTCCTGCGCTGTCAGGGCGATGCGATCAGTGAAACCTGGCTGTATCAGTATTTCCCGCCTGCGCCTGACAAACGTGTCTATGTTGATGACCGCGTAATGCGCTAACGTTTCTCTTTTCCTCTCCCTTTTGGGAGAGGAATGAGGTGAGGGCAATGACCGACATTCCATCTGAAATCATCACCGTGACAGACCGCATCGAACTGCGGGCGGTGGATGAGCGCTACACGACCGAACTGCATAATCTGGTTATCAAAAATAAAGCCTGGCTACAGACGGCATTTGATTGGGCGCAGCACGTCGGTAGCGAAGACGATACGCGCAGAAACGTGCAGAGTAATCAGATGCTGCACCAGCGCGGTTACGCGAAAATGTTCTTGATTATTCAGGATGAAGCGTTGAAAGGCGTGCTCTCGTTCAATGCTATCGAGCCGACCAACAAGACGGGCTACATCGGCTATTGGCTGGATAAAGCCAGTCAGGGCCAGGGCATTCTTTCGCAGTCTTTACAGGCGTTTATACGTTATTACGTAGAACGGGGCGAAATCCGGCGATTCGTCATTAAATGCCGTGTCGCGAACGCGCAGAGTAACAGCGTTGCAATACGCAACGGGTTTGCGCTGGAAGGGTGTCTGAAGGAAGCCGAGTATTTGAACGGTGAGTTCGATGATGTGAACACTTACGCGAAAATTATTCGCTCACAGAGCGCCTAATAGCGGTGTGCGGGTGATTCGCTGGTTTCCGTTAATCACTTTTTCGCCGCGCAGATGAATATTCTCCCCGCTTAACGCCTCAATCACGGCATCGCCGCTGATATTAATTCGATGCTCGATCAGCACATCGCCACTGATGCGCGCGCGTCCCTGAATCACGACGCGGTCATCGATCAGTATCGGGCCGCCGCGCAACCACGCATGACCGCCGATTAAGACGTGATGCTTTATTACGCAGTTACCTTCCACGACGGCGTTTTCAGCCACCTGCGAGCTGTATCGAAGGGTAGGAATGGCATCCTCTTCTGTGCCCGCAATCAGCTTCGCGTTGCCATAGACTTTGGCGCAATCACAGACCCACACATTATTGAGATCGTTGCCTTCAATCAGCGCGTTATCGAACACTTCAGCACGATGTTCAATAAAGGCAAAATTCACTATCGCATCCCCGTAAATCTGCGCCTGATGCACCACCCGCGACTGGCTGATGGTGGCGTTATCGAAGATCTTCAGGATCTGCTCTCGATCCGGCGTGAGGCCAATCGCAGCCACGATCGTGCTGTTATGAAGAACGCGGGCGTTACCGTACAAATGGCATTCGCCGCGCACCTCGGAACATTGCACTGTCACGCTATCGCTGAGCCGTGCGCCGTGGCTGATGTTTGCGGCGTCTATCCAGCAGTTATCGCCGATTCGTGCGGAATGGCTTATCACACAGGCCTGAGTGATTCTGGCGTTGCCCTCAATTTTTGCCCCCGCGTAGACGACGCTGTTTTGATCGTAGATCCAGCAGGTCCCGTCATGAGAAAGGGCACTTTCGTCATCCAGCCACCCGCCCTGGTCTCCGGCGGTCACATCGTGAAAATCGCGTGTGGCAATAATTTGCCGCAGCGTGACGGTCGATTTCGTTTCTCCGCCGTGCGAATGATAAAGTCGGGTTTCGTCGCTGAGTCGGTATTTTTTCATCGTGTTATCTCTGTTGGGCGTCTTACTAAACGTAGCAAACTTTACGACTTGCGAAGTGCTGGCAACGGAATCACAAACCCCTTAAACTAGCATTTCAAATATAATTTATAGTTTAAAATTAATGCATAAAAGAAACAAATCCCAACAAACTCTTAACTTACCGTCCGGCTATTTTGGGATGGTTTTGGGAACGATTGGTATGGGCTTCGCGTGGCGCTATGCCAGCACTATCTGGTCTGTATCACGCTGGCCGGGTGAAATGTTGGTTACGCTGGCGGTGCTGATCTGGTCTTTCCTGACCGTGGCGTTTATCACCCGCGCGGTGCGTTTTCCGCACAGCGTGCTGGCGGAAATGCGTCATCCGGTGATGAGCAGTTTTGTCAGCCTGTTTCCGGCCACCACAATGCTGGTGGCGATTGGGTTCGTCCCGTGGTGTCGGCCCGTCTCGCTGGTGTTATTCGGGACAGGCGTGGTGATTCAGCTTGGCTATTCCGCCTGGCAAAGCGCCGGGTTGTGGCGCGGGAAACACCCCGAAGAGGCGACCACGCCGGGACTGTATCTCCCGACCGTCGCCAACAATTTTATTAGCGCGATGGCTTGCGGCGCGCTGGGTTACCACGATGCCGGACTGGTCTTTTTAGGCGCAGGCGTTTTTTCCTGGCTAAGTCTTGAGCCGGTTATTTTGCAGCGATTGCGCAGTAGCGGAGAATTACCGTCGCCCTTGCGCACGTCGCTGGGCATCCAACTTGCGCCTGCGCTGGTGGCCTGTAGCGCGTGGCTGAGTGTGAACGGTGGCGAAGCCGACACTTTTGCCAAAATGCTCTTTGGCTACGGTCTGCTGCAGCTGCTGTTTATGCTGCGTCTGATGCCGTGGTATCTCTCGCAGCCGTTTAACGCTTCTTTCTGGAGCTTCTCATTTGGTGTCTCTGCGCTGGCGACGACCGGGTTGCATCTGGGGCACAGCAGTTCGTCAGGTTTTTTTGCTGCCCTTGCAGTGCCGCTGTTTATTTTCACTAACTGCATCATCGCGCTGTTGCTCGTGCGCACCTTTATTTTGCTGATGCAGGGAAAGCTATTGGTTCGTTCAGATAAAGCAACGCTTATGCAAACTGAGGAAAAAGAATGACGCTCGTCGATGATAATTACTTTACCGAAAAATATGGCATGACCCGAACTCACTCCGATGTGGTGTACAGCGCAGGGATCGTGAAACCGGGCAAAACGCTGGATCTGGGCTGCGGTAATGGCCGCAACAGCCTGTATCTGGCGGCGAACGGCTATGACGTGACCGCTTGGGACAAAAACCCGATGAGCATCGAGAATCTCGAGCGCATCAAAGCGGAAGAGGGGATTACCAACCTGCAGGCGTCGATCAAGGATCTGAACAGCCTGAGTTTTGACGGTGAGTACGATTTTATTCTCTCGACCGTGGTGATGATGTTCCTGGAAGCGAAAACCATTCCGGGACTGATTGCCAATATGCAACGTTGCACTAAACCGGGCGGTTATAACCTGATTGTCGCGGCGATGGATACCGACGATTATCCGTGCAACGTCGGCTTCCCGTTCGCGTTCAAAAGCGGTGAATTGAGCCACTATTACGAAGGCTGGGAAACACTGAAATATAATGAAGACGTCGGTGAATTACATCGCACCGACGCCAACGGCAATCGCATCAAACTGCGTTTCGCCACGCTACTGGCGCGTAAACCGGCTTAACGCGCAGCCAGCAGACAAATCTGCAGGGCCGTTTTATATGAGGCCTCGAACGACGACAGCGGTAAAAACTCAAACTTCGAGTGGAAGTTGTGCGCGCCGGTGAAGAAGTTCGGGGTCAGCAGTCCTTTTGCTGACAGCGCCGCGCCGTCGGTTCCACCACGCATCGGCGTCGGTTTTGGGGTGATACCGAGTGATTCCATTGCCTCAAACATCAGATCGATCGCACGGCGATCTTCGCCAATCGCATTGCTGATGTTGCTGTAGGTATCTTCAATCTTATATTCCACTTTTGCGGTCGGATGCTGAACAGCAATCTTGTCGACAACGTCGGTAATCTGCTGTTTACGTGCCGCGAAGCTGTCGCGATCGAAATCACGGATATTGGCTTTCAATACGGC
The DNA here is from genome assembly GCF_045627565.1 of Lelliottia sp. Taxonomy (NCBI): domain Bacteria; kingdom Pseudomonadati; phylum Pseudomonadota; class Gammaproteobacteria; order Enterobacterales; family Enterobacteriaceae; genus Lelliottia; species Lelliottia sp. Next base: position 44,065 of record NZ_JAZQNX010000020.1, read on the forward strand.
TTCATTTTGCCCGGCCTGGATTCCGTTAAACCAAATATAACCTTCACGTCCTTCGGTGCATTCCGGCGTTTGCTGGCGATCGAAGTGGCTGATGTAATCCATCGCCATCAGCAGCGGATTGACCAGCACGCCTTTTGCGGACATGGGATGCGCCGTCACGCCGGTAAAGCGGATTTCCGCCGCCGCCGCGTTGAAGTTCTCATACACGATTTCACCCAGCTCGCAGCAATCAATCGTCCAGGCAAAATCGACGTCAAAGCGTTTCAGATCAAGCGCCTTCGCCCCGCACAGACCAATCTCTTCGTCAGGCACAAACGCCACCACGATATCGCCGTGCTGGTGCTCCGCCGTCAGGTTTTCCAGCACCGTCATCACCACTGTGACGGCTGCTTTATTATCGGCGCCTAATACACTGGTTCCGTCGCTGAAAATAATCTCCTCATTAGCATATGCCTGAATTTCGGGATGTTCATTCATGCGTAACCAGATCTGTTTTTCATTATTCAGGCAGAGGTCTTCTCCTGCAAATGTTAATATTTGCGGATGAATATCCGGTGATAATCCGACGTCTACCGTATCAATGTGGGTAATAAAACCGATGCGCGGCGCACCCGGTACATTGCCTTTTTTGACGGCAGTGACCGTCGCAAATTTATCGATCACAATGTCGCTTAAACCCAGTGATTTCAGCTCATTAGCCAGTTCTCTCGCCATCTCATGCTGACCTGGCGTAGAGGGCAGTGTTTTTCCTTTAGGATCGCTTTGGCTGGTGATGGATAAATAACGGAAAAAGCGTTGGGTTAATTGACTGGAGAGTTGTGAAGCCACAGTGATTCCTTCTTAATTTGTATTATCAGGTGTTTGCATTGTTACTTTAATGGTATTTATGAATTGGCAAAAGAATTAATTAGCCGTCGAATTAAAAGACAGGAAAACACAATGAATAGCAAATTGACAACTTTAGCTCTGGCCTTAGCCGCACTGACGGTCAGTTCCACCGTCGCGGCCAAAACGCTGGTGTATTGCTCCGAAGGATCACCGGAAAACTTCAATCCTCAGTTGTATACCTCTGGCACTAGCGTGGATGCCAGCGCCGTACCTGTTTATAACCGCCTGGTGGATTTTAAACCCGGCACAACCGAGCTGGTGCCGAGCCTGGCAGAACGCTGGGACGTGAGTGAAGACGGAAAGGTTTATACTTTCCATCTGCGTAAAGGCGTGAAATTCCAGAGTAATAAATTCTACAAACCGACGCGTGATTTTAACGCCGACGATGTGATTTTCTCGTTTATGCGCCAGAAAGACGTCAATCATCCGTATCACAACGTCTCGAACGGCAGCTATTCCAATTTTGAGAGTCTGGAGTTTGGCAGCCTGATCACCGCCATCGACAAGGTCGATGACCACACGGTGCGCTTCACGCTCGCTCACCCTGAAGCGCCGTTCGTTGCTGACCTGGCGTGGTATTTTGCCTCGATTCTGTCCTCTGAATACGCCGATGCGATGCTCAAAGCCGGTACGCCGGAAAAAGTGGATATGGATCCTATCGGAACCGGGCCGTTCAAACTGGCGCAGTATCAGAAAGATTCGCGCATTCTCTTTACCGCGTTCCCGGAATACTGGCAGGGCAAATCAAAGCTGGATCGTCTGGTGTTTAGCATCACCCCGGACGCGTCTGTGCGTTACGCCAAAGTGGAGAAGAATGAGTGTCAGGTGATGCCGTTCCCGAATCCTGCCGAACTGCCGCGCATGAAGGCCAACAAAGACATTAACCTGATGAGTAAAGCCGGGTTAAACACGGGTTTCCTGGCCTTCAACACGCAAAAACCGCCGCTGGATAATGTGAAAGTACGCCAGGCGCTGGCGATGGCGATTAACAAACCCGCGATCATTGACGCTGTCTTCCACGGTACGGGAACGGCGGCGAAAAACCTGCTGCCACCGGGCGTATGGAGCGCAGACAGCGAGCTGAAAGACTACGAATACGATCCTGAAAAAGCCAAAGCGTTGCTGAAAGAAGCCGGATTTGCCAGCGGTGTGACCGTGGATTTATGGGCTATGCCGGTGCAGCGTCCGTATAACCCGAACGCAAAACGGATGGCTGAAATGATCCAGGCCGATTGGGCGAAGATTGGCGTGCAGACTAAAATCATCACCTATGAGTGGGGTGAATATCTCAAGCGCGTGAAGGGCGGTGAACATCAGGCGGCGCTGATGGGCTGGACGACGGCAACGGGCGATCCGGATAACTTCTTTGGCCCGCTATTTACCTGTACTTCTGCCAATGGTGGTTCAAATTCGGCGAAATGGTGCTATCAACCCTTTGATAAAATCATCGCTGAAGCAAAATCGATAACCGATCAGAATAAACGTGCGGCGCTTTACAAAGAGGCACAACAAATGATGCATGACCAAATGCCTGCGGTAATGATTGCGCACTCAACAATTTTTGAGCCGGTGAGAAAAGAAGTCACGGGTTATGAAATTGACCCGTTTGGCAAACATCTGTTCTGGCAAGTGGATATTAAGTCACCATAAATCACTGCCCGGCCCCCCGCCGGGCAGTCTTTTCTCAATTTGTGCTCTCTGCGGCATTATTTAACACTACACGCTCCCCAGTCTTTTGCTATAACTTCAAATGCATATCTGCATATAACAGGGATTTACCATCATGCGTACTCAAGCTTTTTTTAAAGTTGCAGTGCTTTCTGGCTTGCTGGCATTAGCGGGCTGTGCGTCGAAAGTGGCACAGCCCGACCAATATTCGGGCTTTTTAAAAGATTATTCCGGCTTAAAAGAAACAACATCAGCAACAGGTAAACCGACGTTACGTTGGGTTGATCCTTCTTATGATGCGTCAAAATACGACAGTATTGTTTATAACCCAATTACCTATTATCCGGTCCCTAAGCCAACGACTCAAATTGGTCAGAAATTACTTGATGACCTGCTGGCTTATACCAATACCAAAATGAAAGCGGCGATTGGGCAGCATAAGCCTATTGTTGCAACGCCTGGCCCTCGCAGCCTGATTTTCCGTGGCGCAATAACCGGTGTGAGCTCGAAGAAAGAAGGTCTGCAATTCTATGAAGTGGTGCCAGTTGCGCTGGTCATTGCCGGGACGCAAATGGCGTCAGGCCACCGTACCATGGACACTCACCTCTATTTTGAAGGTGAGCTGATTGACGCTGCCACCGGTAAACCGGTCATCAAAGTGGTTCGTAAAGGCGAAGGCAGTGAGTTGAATAACGAAAACTCACCAATGACTGTGGCAACGCTGAAGAAAGTTGTGGATGACATGGCGACGGATGCCACCATGTTTGACGTCAAAAATAAAAAATAAATCCTCATCCGGCCTGTTCTGCAGGCCGGATGTCTTTACGCTTCACGCCATCCGTAACCGTTTGAACCAGGTTTCCGGTTTCGTAAACATCACCATATTTCCGGTCAGGATCAGCACGATTCCGGCAATACCGTTCATATGCCAGACGTAACCTTCGTAAACTGTCGAGATGGACAAGGCGACCAGCGGGAATAACAACGTGCTGTACGCTGCTTTCCCGGCACCAATCCGCCCGACCAGCGTAAAATAAGCCCCGAACGCGATAACCGAACCAAAAATGGCCAGATACAGCAGGGCCCCCATATAGCTCACCGTCCATTCAGGTGCGAAGTTATCGCCACGAATCAGCGCAATGGCTCCCATAACAAGCGTCCCGTAGGTCATGGCCCATGCGTTGGTGGTCATCGTTTCCAGACCGTTGCGCTGATGGCGCAGGCTGATCATGTTTCCCAATGAAAACCCGTACGTTCCCAACGCGGAAAGGCCGATACCGAGCAACAGTTCCTGGCTCCAGCCGCTCGCCAGCAGATCGTCCCAGAACAGGGTGATGATGCCGAGCATGCCCAGAACAGCGGCGAACCCGAAGCGTGCAGGTGGGCGCTGCCCGAAGAAAATAAAGCTGTTGATCGCGTTATACAGCACGGCCATGGAGAAAATAACGGATTCCAGTCCGGTGTTGATATACGCCGCCGCTGTGTAAAAACACCAAAAGTTGAAGCAGAACACGCAGCATCCCTGAACCATACAGAACAGGTGATCGCGCAACACCATTTTGCGCAGGCGACCCAGCGCCAGCAGAACTATCATGATGGTGGCGCTGGCCACGGCAAAGCGCCAGAAAATGGAAACCGGTGCGGCCACCGGCCCTTGTTGCAGGAAAATGGCAATCCAGGTGGTTCCCCAGATAAGCACGACCAGGCCATATAACAATGCGTTCATTTTTATCTCTTATCAAACGGCAAAGGCAGATTGTCACCTGAGCTGGGCTAGCGCGCTGTCAGCATCTTGCGGCTGACTTGCAAAATCTTGCGCTTTTTTATTGCGTCACCGCTGGCATCAACGGGCAACACTTCATAGACTAACGATCTGTTCAATTGCCAGCTTATGACGGTTATGTCCCGCGCCTACGACACTTTCGAAACGCTTCGCCAACAAAATGCCGTGCTGCGGGAAACGGTCGCGCTTAACTCTGGCATTCAGCTGGCGGCGTGGTTTAACAAGCACGACACCGTCACGGTCAAAAGCAACCATCACACCTTGAGCCTGTATGTCGCGGATGGCTACGAGAGCTACCATAAAACCGCCAGCGGCTGGAAAAACGGCGGTGGGCCGGACCGTTTTTGCCTGATGCCGGAGCAGAGTGAATCAAGCTGGGATATCCGCGATGATTTATCGTTTGTGCATCTTTATTGTACGGATGAACATTTACGGGGCATTGGCGAGCAGATTTGGGACAAAAGCCCGGCGTCGATTGCGCTGGATGAAAAGACCTTCGCCAGCGACCCTAAAATCGCGATGCTGTACCGTCAGTTTTTGCTGGGCTGCGACTGGCAGCAGGCTGCCAATCAGCTGACGTTAAGCACCGCCAGCACGTTACTCCTGACCCATCTGATCCAGCACTATTCCAGCGTGCAGTGGAAGTTGCCGATAGTGACGGGTGGGCTGTCGCCCTTCGTGCTAAAAACGGTGGTTGAGTATATTGATAGTCATCTCTCACAGCCGTTGACGTTAGCGGAACTGGCGGCGGTGGCGTCATTAAGTGAATACCATTTCGCGCGCATGTTCCGCCAGTCGATGAAGATGGCGCCGCATCAATACGTTATGCATCAGCGAATGGAAAAAGCAAAAGCGCTGGTCCAGTTCACCCATCAGCCGTTAACGGATATCGCCATTGCCTGCGGCTTCAGTTCGGCGAGTCATTTCAGCAACCGGTTTAAAGCGACGACGGGGCGCACGCCTTCGCAGCTACGCGCGGCGAAAATGTGAAAACACGGCATAACAGATGCCGCCCGCGATTAACCCCCAGAACGCCGAACCAATCCCTAACAGCGTCACGCCGCTGGCCGTCACCAGAAACGTCACCAGCGCAGCATCGCGCTCGGTTTCGTGCTGGAGTGCCTGAAACAAACTTCCCCCCATCGTGCCCATCAGCGCCAGCCCGGCCAGGGTTTGGATCCAGATCAGCGGTAGTGCGGCCATCAGCGCGGTGATCGAGCCACCAAAAATGCCTGCGAGCAGATAAAATACTCCGGCCGCGGCGGCGGCTAACCAGCGCTTATTGGCCTCCGGATGAGCGTCAGGGCTTTGGCAAATTGCTGCCGTAATGGCGGCGATGCAGATCGAATACACCCCGAACGGCGAGAACAGCAGGGCCAATCCGCCCGTAAAAATGATCAATGGGGAAACCGCAACCGGATAGCCGGAGGCTTTCATCGTGGCGAATCCGGGCGCATTTTGAGAGGCCATCGTCACCAGAAAGAAGGGCAGCCCAACACTCATCAGGGTGGTGAACGTGAAGGTGGGCGCAATAAACTCCGGCATCACTACCGAAAACATGAGTTTATCTGTGACAATGTCACCTCCCAGCCAGGCTACAAATCCGCCCACCACCAGCGTGGCGACGATCGCATAGCGCGGTATGATGGCTTTCGCGATGAGCCATGCCAGCAGCATGCTGCCGCACAGCAGAAAGTGGTCTTGCAGATTAGTGAACGCCTGCAATCCGAATCGCAGCAATACACCCGCGAGCATCGCCGCCGCGAGAGTGTGGGGAATAATCTTCATCAGACGGGCGAACAAGCCTGTCAGTCCGCAGAGCAAAATCAGCGCATTAGCGAAAATAAACACGCCGATGGTTTCACTCAGCGTCACGCCCTGCAGGCTGGTGGCGAGGAGCGCTGCGCCGGGCGTAGACCACGCTGTTAAAACCGGGGCGCGATACCAAAGTGAAAGCGCAAGCGTGCTGACGCCCATCCCCAAACCCAGTGCGGTCATCCAGCCTGCGATTTGGTGTGAGCTCGCGCCTGCCGTTGCAGCAGCTTGCCAGACGATGGCTGCGGAACTGGCATAGCCCACCAGCACGGCGACAAATCCGGCTAACATGGCTGGGAAAAGTGAGGAGGGATTACGCATTGTGACTCCGTTGTGCGTTATAACGTCCGTGGTAATGTAGCACTGTGCGCTATAGCGTACAAGTGGTACACTTGCTCGCAACGGGAGGCATTATGACTATCACTCAACATCTTGCGACAACCTTAAAGACAGAGCGTCAGGCGCGGGGCTGGAGCTTATCAAAACTCGCCGATGAGACGGGCGTATCCAAAGCGATGCTCGGGCAAATCGAACGTAATGAGTCCAGCCCGACGGTGTCGACGCTGTGGAAAATCGCCACGGGCCTGAACGTGCCTTTTTCCGCGTTTATCACCCCAGAAGAGCAGCCGCAGCCGGTGTTTGATCCGCAGCAGCAGGCGATGGTGGTAAAGCCGTTATTCCCGTGGGACGACACGCTTAAGTTTGACCATTTTTCGATCACGCTTGCGCCGGGTGCCCTCAGTGAGTCAACGCCGCATGAAGCAGGCGTTGTTGAACATGTGGTGGTGATAAGCGGCGAGCTGGAGATGTGTATCGAGGGTCACTGGCGCACAATTTTAGCGGATTCTGGCGTGCGTTTTGCGGGTGATAAACCCCACGCGTACCGCAACAGCAGTAGCCAGACGGTGCATTTTCACTCTTTGATCCACTATCCCCGCTAACCCTACGCAAAACTGTTTCGCTGTCGCATACTTCTGACTACAATAGCCGCCATTTTGACCATAACGGATAACGACGAAGTATGCGCCTGCAATCCCATCATCTTGAACTTTTAAGTCCGGCTCGCGACGCCTCCATCGCCCGTGAAGCGATTCTTCACGGTGCGGACGCGGTTTATATCGGCGGCCCTGGCTTTGGCGCTCGCCATAACGCCAGTAATAGCCTGCAGGATATTGCGGAGCTGGTGCCGTTTGCCCATCGTTTTGGTGCAAAAGTGTTCGTGACCCTGAACACCATTCTTCATGATGATGAGCTTGAACCCGCCCAACGCCTGATTACCGATCTGTATCAGACCGGTGTCGACGCGCTGATCGTTCAGGACATGGGCGTGCTCGAACTGGATATTCCGCCGATTGAACTGCACGCCAGTACCCAGTGCGATATTCGTACTGTTGAAAAAGCGAAGTTTCTGTCTGACGTAGGCTTTACCCAGATCGTTCTGGCGCGCGAGCTGAATCTGAATCAAATCCGCGACATTCACCAGGCCACTGACGCCAACATTGAATTCTTCATTCACGGCGCGCTGTGTGTGGCGTATTCCGGCCAATGCAATATTTCCCATGCACAGACCGGGCGCAGCGCCAACCGTGGCGATTGCTCGCAAGCGTGTCGTTTGCCTTACACGCTGAAAGACGATCAGGGCCGTGTCGTGGCGTTCGAAAAACATCTCCTTTCGATGAAAGACAACGATCAGACGGCAAACCTGGCGGCGCTCATCGACGCTGGCGTGCGCTCCTTCAAAATTGAAGGGCGCTACAAAGACATGAGCTACGTGAAGAATATCACCGCGCATTATCGCCAGATGCTTGACGCCATTATTGAAGATCGCGGCGACCTGGCGCGCTCCTCTGCTGGCCGCACCGAGCATTTTTTCATTCCGTCCACGGATAAAACGTTCCACCGCGGCAGCACGGATTACTTTGTGAATGCGCGTAAAGACGATATCGGTGCGTTTGATTCGCCGAAATTTATCGGCCTGCCGGTGGGCGAAGTTTTAAAAGTCTCCAAAGATTATCTGGACGTAAAAGTGACCGAAACGCTGGCTAACGGTGACGGGCTGAACGTGATGATCAAACGCGAAATCGTCGGTTTCCGCGCCAATACCGTCGAGAAAACGGGTGAGAATCAGTATCGCGTCTGGCCGAACGAAATGCCTGCAGATCTGTACAAAGCCCGCCCGAATGCTGCGCTTAACCGTAACCTCGACCATAACTGGCAGCAGGCGCTGTTAAAAACATCCAGTGAACGTCGTATTGCGGTGGATATTGAGCTGGGTGGTTGGGAAGAACAGCTGATCCTGACCATGACCAGTGAAGATGGGGTGAGCGTGACCCATACCCTGGACGGTCAGTTTGAGGTGGCGAATAACACAGAAAAGGCGATGAACAGCCTGAAAGACGGCGTGGCGAAGCTGGGACAAACGATCTATTACGCCCGCGACATTACGGTAACGCTGCCGGACGCACTGTTCGTGCCGAACAGCCAGCTTAACCAGTTCCGCCGCGAAACCGCAGAAATGCTTGATGAGGCGCGCCTGGCCAATTACCCGCGCGGGAGCCGCAAAGCGGTGTCTGTCCCTGCGCCGGTCTATCCGGATTCCCATTTGTCATTCCTGGCAAACGTGTACAACCACAAAGCGCGCGAGTTTTATCATCGTTATGGCGTGCAACTGATTGATGCGGCGTATGAGGCGCACGAAGAGAAGGGCGATGTGCCGGTGATGATCACCAAGCACTGTCTGCGCTTCGCCTTTAACCTGTGCCCGAAACAGGCGAAGGGTAATATCAAAAGCTGGAAGGCCACACCTATGCAACTGGTGAATGGTGATGAAGTGTTAACGCTGAAATTTGACTGCCGTCCCTGCGAAATGCACGTGATTGGCAAAATGAAAAATCACATCTTCAAAATGCCACAACCGGGAAGCGTTGTGGCCTCTGTTAGCCCCGAAGATCTGATGAAAACCCTGCCGAAGCGCAAGGGCGTTTAATCACAGAAAATGGGTATCGGGTTTGCGCGACTTCTGCCAGTGGTGATGTTCGCGCAAGCCATCCGCTGACTCCTCTGCGACACACCTGAGTTCATCGCTATCAGCCTCGTGACGGAGCTGATGATCAACGTTCTTTACCCACAAAAATTCATGCCCATTATGTCCTGCCATCAACTGACCTGAAAAAAGCGCACAGGTTAGCAGTATGATTGATAATATTTTTTTAACCATTCTCTCATCACCGCATTACATTTGCGGCTACTATGCCAATAGTTACTTTGAGTTATTATTCAGAAGTGAAATGTATCGCAAAGGGTTTGTCAGTATAGCCTTACGATCCGATATTAGGGCGGGTAATACACGGCGCGTGATATTTTTCAATGAATAGAGTGTTCAGTTTAAAATTAAGTTATTTCATTTTATTAATTACAAAATAAGGATTGCGATCCCTGCCAATATATGCGCGGGAGACCTATGGCCCTGAAAGAGCAACGAATACCCCTTTCTTTTCTCAGACGCTGTTGTTTAGCTTTTGTTGAAGGTATAGGTGTTAGGTTTATTACGATCCGCAACCTGGTATGGAATACCGGGAACGTAGATACCAAAATACAAATCTATCCATGCAAGCATTTACCGCCAGATAATGGCGGTTTTTTTTGCCTGAAATTCCTTTTTCGCTATTCGCTGACGACGAGAAATTGCTTGCGGTATTGCGCGGGCGAGAGGGCAAAATGTTGCCGAAAATGGTGTCGCAGAGTAGCGGCGTGGCCGAACCCTGTCTGCGCCGCGATACTGTCGATACTTAGCCGACTCGTTTCAAGATAATCCTTTGCCCGCAGCAGGCGTTCGTTGAGCATCCAGCGTGCTGGCGTCGTCCCTGTGGCATCGGCGAAACGACGTAAAAAAGTGCGCTGACTCATCCCGACGCGCGCGGCCAATGAACTGACGCTATGACTGACGGTCAGGTGCTGGTGCAGGAAATCAAAAAGCTGTCCGAGCCGTTCACTTTCCCTTAATTGGGCGACCGGACGACGCATCCGCTGTGTTTGTGCGCCATCGCGATGCGGAGGAATAACCAGGCGGCGTGCCACATGATTGGCGGTTTCCATTCCATAATCGCGACGGACTACATGCAAACACAGGTCAATCCCTGCGGCACTGCCCGCAGAAGTCAGAATGTCGCCCTCATCCTGATACAGCACATCTTCCACCACGGTAATGTCAGGGAACCGGGTCTTTAGCGTCTCGGTATACCGCCAGTGCGTGGTGGCATTGCGTCCGTTCAGCAATCCTGATGCAGCAAGGACAAAAACGCCCGAGCAAATCGACAAGAGCTGACAGCCTCGCGCGTGGGCGTCACGCAGAGCATTGCATAATTCAGCGGGAACGATTTTGTCAACGCCACGCCAGCCGGGGATCACCACCAGGTCGGCAGTGTTGAGCAACGACAGATCGCCATCCGCGAGCACCCGAATCCCGCCGGTTGCCCGAAGTTCGCCTTTATCTACCGCCGCGACCGCAAAACGATACCAGTCATCGCCCATTTCAGGGCGCGGCAGGCCGAAGATTTCCACCGCCACCCCAAATTCGAAAGTGCAGAGCCCGTCATAGGCCAATACCACCACGCGCGGTGACGGGGGCTGTCGTAACTTTGTCATCTTCTTGTTGTTTTCTGGCATGACCGCTGGCATTCACTGGCTGAATTTCTGGATAAAGTACTGTTAACACAAACGCCCAACAGGAGAAAGCGCCATGAGTTACGTCACTGAATTTCCCGCCGCAGACCCGCAGGAGTCTGTCGCCCATTTTCTGCGCCGCCTGAGCGTCGAAACCGACTGTGCCGATGTACACCACGCCTTAACGCAGCAGGATCAGGACTTTGTGTTACTGCACGTGGTGGGGCAGCCGGAGCAGTTTGCGCGTCGCCATTTGCCCGGGGCAATTCATCTGCCGTGGTCCGCCATCAATGCCGAAACCATGGCGCAATGGCCAGAGGGCACACTGTTCGTGGTCTACTGCGCAGGGCCACATTGCAACGGAGCGGACAGAGCTGCGCTAAAACTGTCCCGACTCGGTCTGCCGGTCAAAATCATGATTGGCGGTATCACGGGCTGGGAAGATGAACATTTTGCGTTTGCCTCTGACGAACGCTCTCAAGATGAATAAAATTCATCTAACATGAATTTTTCTCGTTTGCCGTCACGGCAGTGATATGACATCTTTTGGACATATAGCCATCCAGAAGTCTAAATATTCAATTGATGAATTATCACTGTCTGCAATCAATTGCGGGCAGCTAAGGAGAAAACCATGCAACGACAACACGCCCCGTACCGCGCCGATGTAGTAGGTAGCTTTTTACGTCCTGATGCGATCAAGCAGGCGCGACTCAAATTCGCCAGCGGCGAAATCGACGCCGGAACGCTGCGTAATATCGAGAATGACGCGATTCGTCACGTGGTTGAGCAACAGTGCGCCTGCGGCCTGCATGTGGTGACTGACGGCGAATTTCGCCGTGCGTGGTGGCATTTCGACTTCTTCGATGGTTTGCAGGGCGTTGAGCGCTACGATTCCAGTCAGGGTATTCAATTTAACGGCGTACAGACCAAAGCGCACGGCGTGCGCGTGACCGGTAAATTAGGCTTTGGCGACCATCCAATGCTTGAGGATTTCCGCTATCTAAAAAGTATCAGCGGTAACGCCCAGCCGAAAATGACCATTCCCAGCCCGAGCGTGCTGCATTTCCGCGGTGGTCGTAAAGATATCGATGCGACCGTTTATCCGGATCTGGACGTCTATTTTGATGACCTGGCAACCACCTGGCGCGACGCGATTCATGCGTTCTACGAGGCCGGTTGCCGCTATTTGCAGCTGGATGACACCGTCTGGGCGTATCTGTGTTCCGACGATCAGCGTCGCCAGATTCGCGAGCGCGGTGATGATGCAGACCAACTGGCGCTGACCTATGCCCGCGTATTAAACAAAGCCCTGGAAGGCAAACCAGATGATCTGACCATTGGTTTGCATGTCTGTCGCGGCAATTTCCGCTCGACCTGGATTTCTGAAGGCGGATACGAGCCCGTGGCAGAAATTCTCTTCGGGACGGTGAATGTCGATGCCTTTTTCCTTGAATACGACAACGATCGCAGCGGTGATTTTGCGCCATTACGGTTTGTCCGTCCGGGGAAACAACAGGTCGTTTTGGGGCTGATCACCACCAAAAATGGCGAGCTGGAAAATCCGCAGGGCGTCAAAGCGCGTCTGGAAGAGGCCGCGCAATATGTGGCAAAAGACCAGATTTGCCTGAGTCCTCAGTGCGGCTTTGCCTCCACGGAAGAGGGCAACAGCCTGAGCGAAACCCAACAGTGGGATAAAGTCCGTCTGGTGACGCAAATCGCCGCCGACGTCTGGTAATCCTTCCCGCACAGCGTTGCACTTTTATAATGCAACGCTGTGCCATTCTGAGTCGTTCCGCTCCTGTTATTCCCGCCTTACATTCCTGTCAGCTTCTCACTGTGACCCGATAACACGCTAAAAAAGCGATTGTTTTCTGTTCTGGCACTCTTTTTGCTCTGCCTAAACCTGTCAAAGACGTTTTGCTTTTTCTGCGTCCACGCCGTAACGGACGTATTCGCACAGCTTTCTTTTCAGGAGTGAAAATATGCATCGTCGTACCTTGTTAAAAGCTTTTGCGCTGTCGGCTTCCGTGGCGGCTATGGGAATGAGTTTTGGTGTGCAAGCTGCTGACACCATCAAAATTGGGATCATGCATTCGCTCTCGGGCACGATGGCGATCTCTGAAACGCCCCTTAAAGACGTCGCGCTAATGACGATCGATGAAATCAACGCCAAAGGCGGCGTGTTGGGTAAAAAGCTGGAGCCGGTGGTGGTTGACCCCGCATCAAACTGGCCGCTGTTTGCTGAAAAAGCCCGTCAGTTACTCAGCCAGGACAAAGTGGCGGCGGTCTTTGGCTGCTGGACGTCGGTTTCCCGAAAATCGGTGTTGCCAGTCTTTGAAGAGGTGAACGGGCTGCTGTTCTACCCGGTGCAGTATGAGGGCGAAGAGATGTCACCAAACGTCTTCTACACTGGCGCCGCGCCAAATCAGCAGGCCATCCCGGCGGTGGAATATCTGATGGGTGAAGACGGCGGCAGTGCTAAACGCTTCTTCCTCTTGGGCACTGACTACGTTTATCCGCGTACCACCAACAAAATTCTGCGCGCGTTCCTGCATTCGAAAGGCGTGCAGGATAAAGACATCGAAGAGGTTTACACCCCGTTTGGTCACAGCGATTACCAGACCATCGTCGCCAATATCAAGAAATTCTCAGCGGGAGGAAAAACGGCGGTGGTTTCGACCATCAACGGCGACTCCAACGTTCCCTTCTACAAAGAACTGGCAAACCAGGGCGTAAAAGCGACCGACGTGCCGGTGGTGGCGTTCTCGGTGGGTGAAGAAGAGCTTCGCGGCATCGACACCAAACCGCTGGTGGGTAACCTTGCGGCATGGAACTACTTTGAGTCGGTTGATAACCCAACCAACCAGGCATTTGTCGCGGCCTATAAAGCCTATGCCAAAGCGCATAACTTGCCGAACGCCGACACCGTCGTAACGAATGATCCGATGGAAGCGACCTACGTAGGGATCCATATGTGGGCGCAGGCGGTTGAGAAAGCCGGCACCACGGACGTGGATAAAGTGCGTACCGCCATGGCCGGACAATCCTTTAAAGCGCCGTCAGGCTTTACGCTGACCATGGACGCCACCAATCACCATCTGCATAAGCCGGTGATGATTGGGGAAATCGAAGGTAACGGCCAGTTCAACGTTGTCTGGCAGACCGATGCAACGGTTCGTGCTCAGCCGTGGAGCCCGTACATTCCGGGTAACGATAAAAAGCCAGAACAACCGATGAAAACCGCCAGCAACTAACACCGGTCACGGAGATAAGCCATGAACGTAATGCGTATGTTCGTCGCAATAGTATGGCTTGCCGGTCTGCTGCCAGGGATGGCGCAGGCGTCGGATGCGGACACCTTTGTCGCCGCGAGCCGCAGCCAGCAAACCACGCTACTTGAGCAATGGGCCATCAGCCCGGATCCGTCGCGCCTGCCGCTGTTGCAGGCGCTGCAAAAAGAAAATCTCTTTGTCGATGCGCAAAAGCACGCGTTTACCCGGGTGAAGGGAGAAATGACTGCTCTTGGGGAAAACGCCCAGGCAGCGGGCGAACCGAAGGCGGTTCGTCTCACCAACCGCCTGCGCAATCTCTCTTCCACCGCACTGGCCACGCATCAGTTAGTGAGTGACAACGTCACGGAAAGAGTGGGCGCAGCGATACAGTTACAGCGCGATGCCACGCCGACGATGCTGAATTTATTGCAGCAGCGTCTGCAGGCGGAAAAAGACGACAAGGTGCGCACGGCGCTGGAAGCGGCGCTGGCCAATCTTTTGCTCGCCAGCCCGCAGGCTGAGGTGCGTTTGCAGGCGGTTGCGCTGCTGGGGCACTCGTCCGATCCCGAAACGCAAGCGCGTCTGACGCCATTCACGCAAACCCAAACGGAACCGGATGCCCGCGTGCGCGACGCAGCCGCTGACAGCTTGCGCCAGATTCAGCACCGCTTACTCATCGGTGACCTGTTGGGGCAGGCTTTTATGGGGCTGTCACTCGGATCGGTGCTGCTCCTGGCGGCACTTGGGCTGGCGATCACCTACGGGTTGCTCGGCGTCATCAATATGGCGCACGGTGAGATGCTGATGCTCGGCGCGTACTGTACCTGGCTGGTTCAGCAGGCGATGGCGCAATTTGCCCCGCAGTGGCTGGCGCTGTATCCGATCGTGGCGTTGCCGGTGGCATTTTTAGTGACTGCGGGCGTTGGCATGGCGCTGGAGCGTAGCGTGATCCGCCACCTGTATGGCCGTCCGCTGGAGACGCTGCTTGCTACCTGGGGGATCAGCCTGATGATCATCCAACTAGTGCGTATGACCTTTGGCGCGCAAAACCTGGAAGTGGCGAATCCGGCCTGGCTGTCTGGCGGCGTGCAGGTTTTTGCCAACCTGATCCTGCCGTGGAACCGCATTGCGGTGCTGGTATTTGTGCTGCTGGTATTGTTCTTTACCTGGCTGATTCTGAATAAAACTCGACTGGGGCTGAACGTGCGGGCGGTGACGCAAAACCGCAATATGGCGGCATGCTGCGGTGTGCCAACAGGTCGTGTCGATATGCTGGCGTTTGGCCTGGGATCGGGCATTGCCGGTCTGGGCGGCGTGGCGCTCTCGCAGCTGGGTAACGTCGGACCGGAACTGGGACAAGGCTATATTATTGACTCCTTCCTGGTGGTGGTGCTGGGCGGCGTCGGGCAACTGGCGGGCAGCGTGGCCGCGGCGTTTGGTCTGGGTATTTTCAACAAGATTCTTGAACCGCAAATGGGCGCGGTACTGGGAAAAATCGTGATTCTGGTGGCGATCATTCTGTTCATTCAGAAGCGTCCTCAGGGATTATTTGCGCTTAAAGGGAGGGTGACAGACTGATGAGCCAGCCACTGACCTTAACGCTGGCGCGTAAAGCGCCGCGAATGACACAGCTGTTTGGCAGCCTGATTCTCGCCATTCTGCTGGTGCTGCCGTTTCTGGCGCTGCTACCCGAAAGCCATCCGCTGGCCCTGTCCACCTGGATGCTGACGCTGGTCGGCAAAATTCTCTGCTATGCCATCGTCGCTGTCGCGCTCGATCTGGTCTGGGGCTACGCCGGAATGCTGTCGCTGGGACACGGGATTTTCTTTGCCCTGGGCGGCTACGCGATGGGCATGTATCTGATGCGTCAGGCGTCGGGCGAAGGATTACCAGCGTTTATGTCGTTCCTTTCCTGGAGCGAGCTGCCGTGGTTCTGGTGGGGAACCCAGCATTTTGCCTGGGCGCTGGTGCTGATTGTGATGATCCCCGGCCTGCTGGCGCTGATTTTTGGCTGGTTTGCGTTTCGCTCAAAAATCAAAGGGGTCTATTTCTCGATTATGACCCAGGCGCTGACCTATGCAGGGATGCTGCTGTTCTTTCGCAATGAAACCGGATTTGGCGGGAACAACGGTTTTACCGGGTTTACCACGCTGATGGGGTTCCCGGTGACGGCAACGACCACGCGAATTGCGCTGTTTCTGGCAACCGTCGCGCTGCTGGTTGCCTCGCTGGCTCTCGGATTCTGGCTGGCGAAAAGCAAATTTGGCCGCATTCTTACCGCCGTGCGCGACGCGGAAAACCGTCTGACATTTTGTGGCTACGATCCGCGCGGTTTCAAGCTGCTGGTCTGGACGCTTTCGGCGGTGCTGTGCGGGTTGGCGGGGGCGCTGTACGTTCCGCAGGTCGGCATTATTAACCCAGGTGAAATGTCGCCTACCAACTCCATTGAGGCCGCAATTTGGGTGGCACTTGGCGGGCGCGGGACGTTAGTTGGACCGGTGATTGGCGCGGCGCTGGTTAACGGCGCGAAAAGCTATTTCACCGTTGCCATGCCGGAATACTGGCAGCTGTTTTTGGGTGGGATTTTTATCGCCGTCACGCTGTTCTTACCGCGTGGTGTCTACGGATTATTGCGTAAGGGAGAGAAATAATGCAGCCATCCGAAGGACTTTTTACCCGTCAACTCCCGGGCGACCGCTTTCGCGAGCAAACCGATCCGGTGCTCCAGCTTGAGTCGATAAACGTCAATTTTGACGGTTTCCAGGCGTTGACCGATCTGTCGCTAAACATCGGCGTGGGGGAATTACGCTGCGTGATTGGCCCTAACGGGGCCGGTAAAACCACGCTGATGGACGTGATCACCGGTAAAACGCGCCCGCAGAGCGGGCGGGCGATTTACGATCAGTCGATTGATTTAACCGGACTCGATCCCGCCGCGATTGCGCGACAGGGCATTGGGCGTAAGTTTCAGAAACCGACGGTATTTGAAGCGCTGACGGTGTGGGAAAACCTTGAGCTGGCAATGAAAGGTGACAAATCCGTGTGGGCCAGCCTGCGCGCCAGGCTCACCTCAGAGCAAAGCGATCGCATTAGCGACATGCTTACGCTGCTGCGCCTGAGCGCCGAGCGGGATCGCAGCGCGGGCTTACTGTCTCACGGGCAAAAACAGTTCCTGGAAATCGGCATGCTGCTGGTGCAGGACCCCCATTTGTTACTGCTCGATGAACCCGCAGCCGGGATGACGGACGCCGAAACGGAGTATTCGGCAGAACTTTTTCGCACCCTGGCCGGTAAACATTCGCTGATGGTGGTGGAACACGATATGGGGTTTGTTGAAACCATCGCCGATCACGTCACCGTTCTGCATCAGGGACGCGTACTGGCGGAGGGATCTTTGCGTGAAGTGCAGGCCAACGAACAGGTTATCGAAGTCTATCTGGGACGCTAAGGAGCGGGAATGCTACAGGTTAACGAACTGAATCAGTATTACAGCGGCAGCCA
The DNA here is from genome assembly GCF_045627565.1 of Lelliottia sp. Classification (NCBI taxonomy): domain Bacteria; kingdom Pseudomonadati; phylum Pseudomonadota; class Gammaproteobacteria; order Enterobacterales; family Enterobacteriaceae; genus Lelliottia; species Lelliottia sp. The sequence goes on from NZ_JAZQNX010000020.1 coordinate 61,657, forward strand.
TATTTTGCGCGGTGTGAGCTTTGATGCCCCAAACGGTGAGGTGACGTGTCTGTTGGGGCGCAACGGCGTGGGAAAAACGACGCTGTTAAAATGTCTGATGGGGTTAGTGCCTGCGCGCAGTGGCGAAATTATCTGGCAGGGCAAAAAAATCACGCACGCTAAACCGCATCATCGCGTGCAGTCCGGTGTGGCGTATGTGCCGCAGGGGCGCGAGATTTTTCCGCGTCTGACGGTCGAAGAAAATCTGCTCTTGGGATTGTCGCGCTTTCCGGCTCGGGAGGCGAAAAGCGTGCCGGACGATATCTGGCAGCTGTTTCCGGTTTTAAAAGAGATGAAGCACCGGCGAGGTGGCGATCTTTCGGGTGGGCAGCAGCAACAGCTGGCGATTGGGCGCGCGCTGGCGAGCCGTCCGCAGCTGTTGATTCTGGATGAGCCGACGGAAGGGATCCAGCCCTCGGTGATAAAAGAGATTGGTGTCGTTATCCGTCAGCTTGCCAGCCGAGGGGATATGGCGATTCTGCTGGTGGAACAGTTTTATGATTTTGCTGCGGACCTGGCAGATAACTATTTGCTTATGTCGCGCGGGAGCATTATTCAGCGTGGGCGCGGCGAAGATATGGAACAAGAGGGCGTTCGTGGGTTAGTAGCGATCTAGGAATGATTGTCTTGTGATATGTTATACTATAACATTCTCGTTTTCTTAAACGTAATGAGGATCTTATTGTGGCTGCACATCTTGGAAAATTTGCAATGACGCTGGGGGCGCTGCTGGTGAGTGGTCAACTGTTTGCCCATTCGCACGGGCATCAAATGACCGAAGCGGAAGAGAAAGCCGCGAACGGTGTTTTTGAGGACAAAGACGTCAAAGACCGCACATTATCCGACTGGGACGGCGTCTGGCAGTCGGTTTATCCTTTCCTGCTTGATGGCTCACTGGATCCGGTTTTCAAAAAGAAAGCGGAAAACGATCCCAGCAAAACATTTGCGCAGGTTAAAGCGTATTATCGCAAGGGATACGCCACGGATGTGGGAACCATTGGTATTGAAAATAATACGATGGAGTTCCATACCGATAAAACGGTGGCGAGCTGCCGCTACGATTACAGCGGGTATAAGATTCTGACCTACGCATCGGGCAAAAAAGGCGTGCGGTATCTGTTTGAATGTAAAGACGCCGGGTCTAAAGCACCCAAATTTGTGCAGTTCAGCGACCATACGATTGGCCCGCGTCAGTCTGCGCACTTCCACCTGTTTATGGGCAACACCTCGCACGAGGCCTTGCTGAAAGAGATGGATAACTGGCCGACGTATTACCCTAATGAGATGTATAAAAATCAGGTTGTGGACGAAATGCTGCACCACTAAAGATAAATAAGGCGAGAAATTCTCGCCTTTGTTTTACGCGGTTTTCGGCTCTTCCTGCCATGCTTTCACACTCATTCCACGCAAAATCATCAGCCACGCAATCACAATCGCTGCCATCATCACCGCAAATAATGACCAGTGCGGCAGATGGGTCAGAATAATACCGGTGATCATCGGGTTCGCAGCAGCACCAAGCCACCCCAGCGCTTGCGCTGAAAAATAGCTGGCTTTCATGCCCGGCGGGGCGATGTTATCGATCAGCATGTATTCGCCCGGTGCATAGATAATTTCCCCCACGGTAAAGACCGCTGCCGCTATTCCCCAGTAGATCAAGTTGCTGCCGGAGAACATAAACCCGCCCAGACCCAGGACAAAAAACAGCGTGCCGAGCGCCATCAAAGGGCGAATATTGCTGGCCGTGATTCTGCGTCCAATGAGGTATTGCAGCGACACCACGACCGCGGCATTCACCGGGAGCACCACGGCAACCACGTTTTGGGCGAAATCGCTGTCGTAATCGGCTGCGAGAACGTACTGGGAAATACAGCTGGCGAAGGAGCCGCCGACGTACGAAGCCAGAAGCCCGGACAAGGTATACCAGAACAACGCTTTGTCACGCAGGAGTACCGACGGCTGCCACGGCACAGGGGCGTGTTCGGCGTCGGCCGCCACGCTTTTCTGCACATAAAATTGAATGAATACCAGCGGCAGCGCGGCGCAGAAAGCCGCCAGCCAGAACGGCAATTGCAGGCTGTACATCACCAGCAAAGTGCCTATCGGCGGACCTATCGTCCAGCCAATATTCAGAAAACTGTAGTTGAGCGAAAATACGCGCGCTTTCTCGGACGATGTGAGTACATCGGAGAACCAGGCTTTTAGCACCGTGGAGAACACGGAGTAGGCGCAGTTGATCAGGGCAAAGAACACCACCACCAGCGTGACGTTATCCACCAGCGGAATGGCCACAAACCCGGCGATAAACGCCAGAATGGAAATCAGCATGTAGCGTTTTTTATCAAACTTATCCGCGAGGATGCCAAACCCCATGCTGAAAACCACGCCAATCGTCAGCGCGATTGTCAGGGCATAGCCAATATTCTCGACGCTCATGTTGTAAACACGGGTGAGATAGATGGTCATAAACGGGAGCGTCGCACCACGACCGATTGTTAATAATAATGACGACGCCAGCAGCGCTGCGGTTGAGCGCCTGAGAGATGGTTTCATAATCCTGCCCGACAAATGCTTACATTTTTTTGTTGTGTTTTATCAGGAGTATCACGACATAAGGGGCTTGTATAGCACCTAATTTATCCCTAAGTGCTTCGCCTGGCTGCCAGAATTAATGATCTTTTCCTGGGGGGCTTTTTTCGTTACCTTGAATCTGTTTACAAAAATTTAATAATCAGAGGCGATGTATGACGCGTAAAGACGGGCTGCTGGCGTTGCTGGTAGTCGTGGTATGGGGCCTGAATTTTGTGGTCATTAAGGTAGGGCTGCATAATATGCCTCCGCTGATGCTGGCCGGTTTACGCTTTTTGCTGGTTGCGGAGCCCGCGTTATTTTTCGTTGCGCGTCCTAAAATCCCGTTTCGCCTGCTGCTCGGGTACGGCCTCACCATCAGCTTTGGTCAGTTCGCCTTTCTGTTTTGCGCCATTAAATTTGGCATGCCCGCGGGGCTTGCATCGCTGGTTCTCCAGGCTCAGGCGTTCTTCACCATCATTCTGGGCGCGTTTGTCTTTGGTGAGCGTCTTCAGGGCAAGCAGCTGGCGGGGATTACCATTGCAGTGTTTGGCGTGCTGATTCTGGCGGAGGCCAGCCTGAATGGACAACATGTCGCGCTGCTGGGCTTTATGCTGACGCTGGCGGCGGGCTTAAGCTGGGCGTGCGGGAATATTTTCAACAAACTCATCATGCAGCATGATGCACGTCCGGCGGTGATGTCGCTGGTGGTCTGGAGCGCGCTGATTCCGGTTGTGCCCTTTATTATCGCCTCGCTGATTTTTGACGGCCCGGCGGTAATGCTCAAAAGTCTGGTTGAGATCGATCTCACGACGATTTTGTCGCTGGTCTATCTGGCGTTCGTCGCCACGATTGTGGGCTACGGGATCTGGGGCACTTTGCTTGGTCGCTACGAAACCTGGCGTGTTGCGCCGTTGTCATTGCTGGTTCCGGTTGTCGGACTGGCGAGTGCGGCTGTTCTGCTGGGCGAGAAACTGACGGTGCTACAGCTACTGGGCGCAGCGCTGGTTATGGCAGGGTTGTATATCAATGTGTTTGGTTTGCGGTGGCGTCGTGCGACGCGAATCAGGGGATGAAAAAAAGCCCTGCGTAAAGCAGGGCCAAAACGAATTAATGTTAGCGCTGGTTGTAATACGGCACGCCTAATTCGTCGGATTTGTCGCTGCCCGCACCCATATGATTAAAATCGAAAGGCGATTGTTCGTGTGCGGTTGGCAGAACGATCGCGGTGCGACTGTTTTGCTGGTTAGCGTGAGTGGTTTGCTCCGCAAAAGTCTGACCGGAGACCAGCACCAGTAAGGTGAGGGCGGCGGAGGCGATAGTTTTCATGGTTTCCTCGGTTACGTCTTAGCGCCTGGCTCATGAGGCTATTTCATTGCCCGTTTGGACCTGGGCTGTGCTCATCATCCTTGCGTACTCTGCGTACGCTCCGGCTATTGCACGCTGGCAGGTCAAAACTGTCGGCAACAAAATATGCCTAATGAAACAGGCCTTTAATCAGGCGATTAGCAATGACAGTTCGTTAGCGGTAGCAGGTATCGGGATTCACCAGGCATACTGGTGATGCGATACTTATGCGGTGGCACGTCGAAATAGTTCTTGAACGTACGGGTCAAGGTTTGTTGCGATTCAAACCCATAGCGTTCTGCCAGATACAGGATCGGTTCGTTGCTCTCTTTCAGTTTCTGAGCAATTTCCGTCAGCTTGCGGCTGCGAATGTATTGACCTAATGAATGACCGGTCTCTTTTTTGAACATCCGTTGCAGGTGCCATTTTGAGTAACCTGAACGCTCAGACACCTTTTCAAGTGAGAGCGGCGATTCCAGGTTATCTTCGATCCAGTCCAAAATGCTATGAATAGTGATGGCGTCATTATTGCGTCTGGACATCGTCATACCTCTTTCTGTTTACGGCAGGATCCTCTTGAGCAAATGCTCAAGCGTCAGCACTTCATCCGCCGTTAAGTTTTTTGTTAGTTCCTGATGCAGTGTTTGTCCTACTAGCTCATGACATTTTTCGCACACGGCCGCGCCTTCGCAGGTGAGTTGCACCAGCACGCCGCGCTTGTCATTTGGGTTCGGTCGTCTTTCAATCCATCCTTTGCAGACGAGGCGATCGAGCATGCGCGTGAGCGCACCCAGATCCACCGAGAGCACCTTTTTCAGCTCAACAGGTGTGATACACACCTCGCAGCGAATGGAGCACAACACTTTGAACTGTGTCGCGGTGATATCCATCGGAGACAGATAATCGTTGAGCAGGCGATCTTTTTTCTGGTTAACCATATGAATAAGACGGCCCAGTGGAATAATTTCGTTGAAGAGATCACTGGTGCTTTTCACAATGGTTGCCCTGGCAAGTAGTTTAATCACGGCAGATATTATTGCTCAGGCAAGTATAAGTCAATCGAATGTATCCGCCGATGCCACGTTTTGCTAAAACGTTTCTTGAACTTTTTTCTGCGCGTTTTAAATCATAAACATACCGATGGGTTATCCTTGCGCAGTGGAAAACACTGCTTACGTTGTGGTCGTGGCTGAATGGCGAATTTTCACCGTATAATTGGGGAGTGAATTATGGATAAGGATAACGACGCGAAATGGTGGAATTAATTCAGGCAATAGGTCTTGGGCTGGTGGTGTTGCTGCCGCTGGCGAACCCGTTAACGACTGTGGCGCTGTTTTTAGGTCTGGCGGGTAACATGAACAGTGCCGAACGTAATCATCAGGCGCTGATGGCCTCGGTGTACGTTTTTATCATCATGATGGTGGCCTATTACGCCGGACAACTGGTGATGAACACGTTTGGTATTTCGATTCCGGGGCTGCGAATTGCCGGGGGGCTCATCGTCGCGTTTATCGGTTTTCGGATGCTGTTCCCGGCGCATAAAGCGCATGAATCGCCCGAAGCTAAAAGCAAGTCGGAAGAGCTGGAAGACGAACCATCGGCAAATATCGCGTTCGTCCCTTTAGCGATGCCGAGCACGGCAGGTCCAGGGACGATTGCGATGATCATCAGCTCCGCGTCGACGGTGCGCAACGGCTCAACGTTCTCCGAGTGGGTTGTGATGGTCGCGCCGCCGCTGATTTTCGCGCTGATTGGCATCATTCTGTGGGGGAGTTTGCGCAGCTCAGGGGCAATCATGCGCTGGGTTGGGAAAGGGGGCATCGAAGCGATTTCGCGTTTGATGGGCTTCCTGCTGGTCTGCATGGGCGTGCAGTTTATTATCAACGGCGTGCTGGAAATTATTAAAAACTATCATTAATAAAAAGGGGTGGCTGAGGCCACCCCTTTTTTTATCCGTGATGCGGCTGCTCTTCGAGAGCCACCGGCCATTTGCGGAAGATCAGAATCGACCAGATCAATGCCGCCAGCGCGGGAATCGCCCCCAGATAACCAATCGCCGACATCGACAGATGAAGGCTGATTTGATTCCCCACCAGCGCGCCTGCGCCGATGCCGATATTGAAAATTCCTGAAAAGAGCGACATCGCCACGTCCGTGGCATCAGGCGCCAGCGCCAGCACTTTAACCTGCATGCCCAGGCCGATAATCATGATCGCCACGCCCCAGAAGATGCTCAGTATGGCCAGATGACTTTCGCTCTGCGCTGCGGGCATCAACAGCAACAGACACGCCAGGAGCAGGCCAATGGCGCTACTGACCAGCAGTGAGGCGTGTTTATTCCCGAGTTTCCCGAACAGCACGCTGCCGATAATCCCCGCGCCGCCCAGAATCAGCAGCAATACCGTGGCGAAGTTAGCGCTAAAGCCCGCGACCACCTGCACAAAGGGCTCGATGTAACTGTAAGCCGTGTAATGCGCGGTCACGACCACGACGGTCAGCAGATAAATGCTCATCAGCGCCGGGCGACGGAACAGCAGCGGCAGACTTTTCAGCGAGCCAGAATGTTCGCTCGGCAGCTTTGGCAGCAGCTTGATCAAACACAGCAGCGTAATCAGTGCACCCAGGCCAATCGCGAAGAAGGTGGTGCGCCAGCCAAAGTATTGCCCGACGATGCGGCCAATCGGCAGACCCAACACCATCGCCAGCGCCGTACCGGTCGCCAGCAGGCTGAGCGCCTGTGCGCGTTTACCGGCAGGTGCCAGACGGATGGCGAGCGAGGCAGTAATCGACCAGAAAATCGCGTGCGCAAAGGCAATACCAATGCGGCTTATCACCAGCACGTTAAAATTCCACGCCAGGAAAGAGAGCACATGGCTGGCGATAAACAGCACAAATAGACCGATCAGCAGTTTGCGGCGCTCCATCTGGCTGGTCAGCAGCATAAAAGGCAATGACATTAGTGCCACGACCCAAGCGTAAATCGTCAGCATAATGCCGACCTGCGCGGTTTCCATCTGGAAACTTTGGGCAATATCAGACAGCAGGCCAACTGGGACAAATTCAGTGGTATTAAAAATAAAAGCGGCAATGGCCAGCGTGACCACACGTAGCCACGCGACCTTGCGGGAAACCGTGTTAGTTGTCATAGGAATAAAACGTATTCGTTGCAGATAAGAAGAGAAAGCGATCTTAAAGCGTAAACTGGTTAAAAGACAATCATTATGTGACGCAGATCCCAAAATTTACGTTATCGAAATGGTAGCGCAGATCGTTGTTTTCACACAAGATGAGGGCAACACAACAAGAACAGGTGGTAAGACAATGCAGGAAATTGAATTTTATCTGGTTGATGCATTCAGCGATAAATCCTTTGGCGGTAATGCGGCGGCAGTCTGTCCGCTTGAAGAGTGGCTTCCTGATGAGACGCTGCTAAAGATGGCGCAGCAGCACAACCAGTCAGAAACGGCGTTTTTTGTTCGCACCGACGAGGGCTTTGCGCTGCGTTGGTTTACCACACAGTATGAAATTAACCTGTGCGGACATGCCACGCTCGCCGCGTCGCATGTGATTTTTGAATATCTCGATTATCCGCAGACCGAAATCGTCTTTTCAACGCGTTTTGTCGGCGATCTGACCGTCAAGCGCAACGGCGACTGGCTGACGCTGAATTTCCCGGCGTGGGAAAGCGAGACGGTGGTGAATCCGCCCGCACTGCTGTTCAGCGCGCTCGGTATTACCAGCGCAAAAGAGGTCCGCGCGGGTCGCGATTACATGGTGGTGCTAGAAAACCAGCAGCAGGTGGAGTCGTTGACGCCCGATATCGCGGCGATGATCCCGCTTGAGAAAATGGTCTGCGTGACAGCGCCTGGCGATGAATATGATTTTGTCAGCCGCTTTTTCTGCCCGGGAGAAGGGGTACCGGAAGATCCGGTCACCGGGTCAACGCACAGCATGCTGATCCCTTACTGGAGTGAAAAGCTCGGCAAAACGCAGATGACTGCTCGTCAGGTGTCTGCCCGTGGCGGCGATTTGCGCTGTGAGTTGCAGGGCAATCGGGTGCTGATTGGCGGTCAGGCTACGCTGTATCTGAAAGGGAAAATCTTCCTGCGTCAGTCGTGAGCCTCAAGGTAAACGGGCGATATTGGCCTTGATCACCTCGGCAGAGTGGCGGAATTTGACCTGTTCATCTTCCGCCAACTGCAATTCAATAATTTGCTGAACGCCGCTTTGCGCCAGTACGGCGGGCACCCCAATCGCCAATCCCTCCACACCATATTCTCCCTCCAGCACGCATGAGATCGCCAGCGCGCGGTGACTGCCGGTGAAAATATTACGGCAAATCTCAGCAATCGTGCCGGCAATGCCGTATTCCGTGCAGCCCTTGCGGTTGTAGATTTCGAAGCCCTGACGACGAACATTTTCGGCAAGCTGCTGACGGTCGAGCGTCTTGCCGGTGTGGCGCTGATAGACTTCGCCGATCGGTGAGCCGTAAACCGAGGAATGCGACCAAACCGGGAATTGCGTGTCGCCGTGCTCGCCGAGGATAAAGGCGTCAATGCTTTGTGCGCCAATATCCAGCGCTTGCGCCAGCGTGCGACGCAAACGCGTTGTATCGAGCCAAACGCCTGTGCCGATCACCTGGCTGCGCGGCAACCCCGACAGTTTCCACACCTGCCAGGTGATGATATCGCAGGGATTGGTGGCAATCAGAAAGATGCCGTTAAAGCCGTTTTCCATCATCTGCGGCACCAGATTTTTCACAATCCGCGCGGTATTAGCCAGCTCATCCAGACGCGTTTGACCGGGTTTCAGCGCCCCGCCCGACACGGTGATCACCGCGATATCCACATCCACGCAGTCGCGTGCGTCGCGCGTCGAAATGCTCATCATGCCCGGCATATACGCGGCGGCATCTGCCAGGTCCTGCGCGTGGCCTTCGGCGCGATCCCGGTTGAGATCCACCAGAATAAGCTCTTCACAGATATTCTGATTGAGCAGGGCATAGGCGGCAGACGCGCCCACGTTGCCTGCGCCAATAATCATCACTTTACGGGCTTTGGTATTCATGCGTTGTCCATTCAGTTTTACGGCGGCGATGACAAAATTACTGCGGTCTCCTGTCATCGCGCAACTGATGAACGCCATCATAAGTTAATACTATGAAGCGCTCATAAAGACGGGACGCTATCCTGGAATAAAAACAACAAAGGAGCCTGCCATGTATTCCATTACCTCTGAATCTGCCGCCCATCCGGATATTGTCTCGCTCATCGCCGCGCTTGATGCGTATCAGAGCGAACTTTATCCCGCTGAAAGCAATCATCTGCTCGATCTGACCCAACTCTCGACAGACAGCCTGATCATGATGGTGATCCGCGATCGCCAGCTTAATGCTGTGGGCTGCGGGGCGATTGTCTTAAACGGCGATGGTACCGGCGAGATGAAACGGGTTTATATCGATCCTACCCATCGCGGACAGCAGTTGGGTGAAAAACTGCTGGCTGCGCTGGAAGACGAGGCGTTGTCGCGGGGATGTCACACGCTGCGCCTCGAAACAGGCATTAAGCAGCACGCCGCTGTGCGGCTTTATGAAAATCACGGGTACGGTTTGTGTGAGGCGTTTGCCCCGTACGTCGCCGACCCGCTCAGCCTGTTTATGGAGAAGGCGCTGGTGGCTGACGTTCGTTTAGCAGTGCTATAAACGCCTCAAGCGGGCGCGTCATTGCCCCGCGTCGCCACACCAGCCAGGTCGTCAGCCAGCGCCAGTTTTCCGCCAGCGGCCAGGCTTCAACCTGATGATGCCCCGGCATGCTTTCGAGCATTGAGCGGGGCATCAGTGCAATACCCGCGCCAGCAATCACGCAGGCGAGCATCCCGTGATAAGACTCCATCTCGTGAATACGGCCCGGCATCGCACGGTCGGCATGAAACCAGCTTTCCAGATGACGCCGATACGAGCAGTTGGCGCGAAAAGCGTACACATCACAGCCGCTCACCTGTGTGGCGCGCGTCACCTTTGTGTGTCCGGCGGCCGCCACCAGCATCATCTCTTCCTGATACACCGGCATCCCGTCAAGTTCCGGGTGTGACAGCGGGCCATCAACAAACGCAGCACTCAATGTGCCTTCCAGCACGCCATCGATCATCGTGCCGGACGGGCCGGTAGAGAGGGCAAACTGAATACGCGGATAGCGCTGATTAAACTGCGCCAGCGATTCGGGAATGCGCACAGCTGCGGTGCTCTCCAGCGCGCCCAGCGCAAACAGCCCCTGCGGCTCATCACCGGAAACGACCATCCGCGCTTCATCCACCAGCGCCAGAATCTGTTTGCTGTAGCGCAAAAAATTGTGGCCGGCCGGAGAAAGCCGCAGGCGTTGATTCTCGCGGATAAACAGCTCAACGCCCAGGTCGGCCTCGAGCTGGCGAATGCGCGTTGTCAGATTCGACGGTACGCGATGCACCTTTTGCGCGGCCTGGGTGATGCTCCCGGTTTGGGCCACGGCGTTAAACATCTCAAGCTGTGTTAAATCCATGCCATTCTCGATTCGTGAATAAGTGGGTTAATATTATTCAGTTTTAAGAAATAGCAGAGTCGGCCACAATGAATCAACTTTTATTCCGTGGAGATCCTCATGACTCATTCCTCTGTCACTCACGCGTTGTCTGTTAACCCGGCGAATGGCGAAACGCTCGCGGCGTACCCGTGGGCGACGCAACACGACGTTGCCAGGGCTGTCGCACTTGCTGACGCAGGCTTTCGTCAGTGGCGCCATGAAAGCGTCGCGCACCGCGCACAAAAGCTGCGCGACCTGGGCGTGGCGATACGGACTCGCGCTGAAGAGATGGCGAAAATGATGACCCGCGAAATGGGCAAACCGATTGCGCAGGCGCGGGCCGAAGTGACCAAAACCGCCGCGCTTTGCGACTGGTATGCCCAGCACGGTCCGGCGATGCTGGAGGCTGAACCCACGCTTGTCGAAAATCAAAAAGCGTTCATTGCGTATCGACCGCTCGGCGCGATTTTGGCGGTGATGCCGTGGAATTTCCCGCTGTGGCAAGTGCTGCGCGGCGCGGTGCCCATTCTGCTGGCGGGTAACAGCTATCTGCTCAAGCATGCGCCCAACGTGCTCGGATCGGCCGATCTGATCGGTCAGATTTTCACTGACGCTGGTTTCCCAAAAGGTGTTTTCGGTTGGGTTAATGCCACCAATGACGGCGTCAGCCAGGCGATTAATGACAAACGTATTGCCGCCGTTACCGTGACCGGCAGCGTGCGTGCTGGGGCGGCGATTGGTGCGCAGGCTTCGGCGGCGTTGAAAAAATGCGTGCTGGAGTTGGGCGGTTCCGATCCGTTTATCGTGCTCAATGATGCCGATTTGGATCTGGCGGTGAAAGCCGCTGTGGCTGGGCGCTACCAGAATACCGGACAGGTTTGCGCGGCGGCCAAACGGTTTATCATTGAAGAAGGTATTGCCGCGCAGTTTACGGAACGTTTCGTTGCGGCGGCAGCGGCGCTGAAAATGGGCGCACCGGATGTGGAAGAGCACTATTTAGGACCGATGGCCCGCGCCGATCTTCGTGATGAATTGCACCAGCAAGTTCAGGCCACGCTTGCCGAAGGGGCAACGCTGTTGCTGGGTGGCGAGAAGATCGCGGGTAAAGGCAACTACTATGCTACGACGGTGCTGGGTAACGTCACGCCGGAAATGACCGCCTTTCGCCAGGAGCTGTTTGGCCCGGTGGCGACGATCACTGTCGCAAAAGATGCTGAACATGCGCTCGCGCTGGCCAATGACAGTGACTTTGGCCTGTCGGCGACGGTCTATACTGCCGATGAACAACGCGCCGAGTCATTTGCCCGTGACCTGGAGTGCGGTGGCGTGTTTATTAATGGCTTTAGCGCCAGCGATCCGCGCGTCGCATTTGGCGGTGTGAAGAAAAGCGGTTTTGGGCGCGAGCTGTCGCATTTCGGCCTGCATGAGTTTTGTAATATTCAGACGGTGTGGAAAGACCGCGTGTAACGTTTTTATCGCCGTCAAAAAGGCCTTCGTTATGAAGGCCTTTGTCATTTTTGTGTCATGGTTCTGTCATTTACGTTTCGTAGACTCGCACGCGTCTAACGTATTGTTACAGAAGAATATTATGAACCTAACGCAAATTTTCCGCCGGAGTGCGAAGCGCGGGATGCCGCGCCAGTTTGGTCTGCTGGCGGGCATCTTTTGTATTATCGGACTCTTTTCCGCACTGCAACTCTCCTCGTCGGTACTGCTGACGGCCTCTCTGCGCGACGCACAGCGTAATGAACAACAGAATCAGCTGACGCAACAGCAGCAGAGCAAACTGGATCTGGCGCGCGTTTCGCTATTAGCCGCAAGCGATCTGCTTAACCGCTCCGGCGTCTATTTTATGCAGGATAAAGAGACCGGCTCTGACGGGAGCTGGCACAGCCTGATGGATGACGCGCAGAAAGCCCTGAACGCCTCGCAGCAGGCCTGGAATGCATGGCTGGCGCTCCGTCCGCCAAAAGACGAGGCGCTGGTGAATAGCTATCAGCTCTTCTTCGGGGCCATCAACGAGCAGGCGGAAGGGCTGATTAAAACCAACTCGATTGACAGTTTTTTTGCCGTGCCTGCTCAGGCCTTCCAGACCGATTTCAACGATAACTTCGCCCGCTATCAGCTCGCCAGCGAGGAGCGCGCAGGCGTGGGCCGACAGTCGTTGATGGATCGATTATCAAACCTCCAGTCACTGTTCCTGCTCGCACCGATAGTGTTGCTCATGATTGCGATCCTGGTGTGGTTTGGGATGTCGCGCTGGGTCATCACTCCGCTGCGCGAGCTTATTGCGCATATCGACCGGCTCGCCGCAGGCGATCTGTCGGGAGCCGCGCCGGACGTTAAATGCTTTAACCGCGAGATAGGGCAGCTAAACGCCAGTATCACCACCATGCAAAATGGCTTGCAGCAGCTGGTAACAGAAGTGAGTAACGCCACCACGTCGATGGTCGAGAATATTGGCTCGCTGGCGGACGGCAATCAGAAACTGTATCAGCAGTCGGCGCGCCAGGCGCAAGAGCTTAACGAAGTCACCGCGCACATCGCTGCGCTGGAAACCCACGTCGAGGGCAATACCGGCTACGCGAACCTGGCGAGCACCCGCGCGAACGAAGCGCGACAGACGGCAGCCGGTGGGGACGCAATGATGTCTACGGTGAATGCGTCGATGCAGGCGATAGTCGAACGATCATCGGAGATGCGCGGGATCGTATCAATGATCGATAGCGTCGCGTTTCAGACCAACATCCTGGCGCTTAACGCGGCAATTGAGGCGGCCCATGCGGGTAATCAGGGGCGCGGCTTTGCTATTGTGGCGCGCGAAGTGGGAATGCTGGCGAAAAAGAGTAGCCATTCGACGCAGACTATTCAGGCGCTGATCAATCACTCGTTGCAGGGCATCGAGGACGGGTCAAAAGCGGTGGTCCGACTCGAAAACAATCTGCAGCAGGTCACCGAGCTGGTGGCGAATCTGAGCAGTTTGCTGGATGACATTTCGGCGGCGACGCTGAGTCAGGGCGACAGCATCCATCAGATGACGCGTCAGCTTCAGGCGCTTAATCAGGTGTCTCGCCAGACGGACGCACTGGTGACCACCGCGTCGGAGTCCTCACGCCGATTACACGATGAATCTTATCTGCTGATGCAGGCCGTTTCGCGCTTTCGTCTTCCAGCCTGACGCGATATATCAGCCTCTGTTATACTCACAGGCCGATTTTGGCCTGTGGGCAAGGAGCAGACTGTGGCTGCGGTCATTGATAATGAGATGCTGGACGATATTCTGGCGCAAGTTCGCCCGTTACTGGGGCAGGGAAAGGTCGCCGATTACATTCCCGCGCTCGCCTCGGTGAGCGGAAACAAACTGGCGATTGCCATTTGTACCGTGGAGGGGCAGCTTTATCAGGCCGGCGATGCCACCGAGCGCTTCTCTATTCAGTCCATCTCCAAAGTATTAAGCCTGGTCGCGGCAATGCGTCAGTACGAGGAAGATGAGATTTGGCAACGGGTCGGTAAAGATCCCTCTGGTCAGCCGTTTAACTCGCTGCTGCAGCTGGAAATCGAACAGGGGAAACCCCGTAATCCGTTTATTAACGCCGGGGCGCTGGTGGTGTGCGATATGCTGCAAAGCCGCCTTAGCGCGCCGCGTCAGCGCATGCTGGAAATTGTACGCCAGCTGAGCGGCGTATCCGATCTGAGCTACGACGCCAACGTTGCACGCTCTGAATTTGAACATTCTGCGCGTAATGCTGCGATTGCCTGGCTGATGAAATCCTTCGGTAATTTCCACAACGATGTCGCTACGGTGCTGCAGAACTATTTCCACTATTGCGCGCTGAAGATGAGCTGCGTGGAAATGGCGCGCACGTTTCTGTTTCTGGCCGATAAGGGCTATTCCTCGCACCACGCGCAGGCGGTGGTGACCCCAATGCAGGCGCGTCAGGTGAATGCGCTTATGGCGACCAGCGGGATGTATCAGAATGCCGGTGAATTTGCGTGGCGCGTTGGGCTGCCTGCAAAATCGGGCGTCGGCGGCGGCGTGGTCGCGATTGTGCCGCATGAGATGGCGATTGCCGTGTGGAGCCCGGAACTGGATGACACCGGTAATTCCCTTGCGGGCGTCGCGGTACTTGAAAAGCTGACCCAGCGTCTTGGTCGATCCGTTTACTGATGAATACCCTCGATCTTCTTTTTGCCCGTCTGGCGCGGTCGACGTTTCGCTCGCGCTTTCAACTGGGCACCAAAGAGCGACAATACTGCTGGGACAAAGGCGCGGACATGATCGACTCACATGCCGCGGACTTTATCGCCCGTCGCCTGGCTCCCGCGCAGCCGGTAAATGATGGTAAGCAGACACCCATGCGCGGTCACCCGGTGTTTATTGCCCAACACGCCACCGCAACGTGCTGTCGCGGTTGTCTGGCGAAGTGGCACCAGATACCCCAGGGACAAGCGTTAGATGCCGATCAACAGGCTTATATTGTGACCGTTATCCACCATTGGCTAGTCCTGCAAATGAACCCTAAACATTGAGAGTTTATTTTCACGGGGTAGGCATGTTACAGATACATGCTAGTCTTTGATTATTCCTGCTGATGGCCGCTAAATGATTGCGTTAAGCGATTATATGGATTGATATTTAATGCGTTCTTCCTTGCTCTCGTTTAAGCCGTTCCTGCCCGACAACACCCTGCGAAATGCAGTCACTATTTTTGCTCTCACCACGCTGTTTTATTTTATCGGTGCAGAATTGCGCCTTGTGGAAGCGCTCTCACTCTTCTGGCCGCTGAACGGCGTCATGGCAGGGGTGTTCGCCCGCTATGCGTATCTCAATCGCCCGCGTTACTACGCCGTCTCCTATATCGCGATGCTGATGTATGACGCGGTAACGACCAACTGGGGCATTGCCTCCGTGGTGATCAATTTTTCCAATATGGTCTTTATTGTCACGGTGGCTCAGTTGGTCATGCGGGACGCACAAATGGGGCGCAAAACCCCCGATCCGATTAATGCCCTGCGGCTGTTTAACTATTGTCTGATTGCTGCGCTGCTCTGCGCGCTGGTGGGGGCGATGGGGTCCGTGGGCATCGACAGTCTGACCTTCTGGCCGCTGTATGCCGACTGGTTTAGCGAGCAGTTTTCAACGGGCGTGCTCATTTTACCCTGTCTGTTGACTGTCAAAGTGCCGAAGATGAATCGTTCAGTGCCGGTTGAGCATTTCTTGCCTGTGCTGGCGCTGGTGGTGTCGGTGATTGCCTCGGTGTTAATTGGCGGTGCGGGCAGTCTGGCATTCCCGTTGCCCGCGCTTATCTGGTGTGCCGTCCGTTATTCACTCCCGGCGACCTGCTTGCTGACGTTCCTGACCGGTGGGATTGAAATCATCCTGGTGGCCAATTCCATTATCGATATTGCCGTCGCCACGCCGCTGTCTACGCCGATGATGTTCTCTGCGCGCCTGGGGATTGCCACCATGGCGATTTGTCCGATCATGGTTTCCGTGAGCGTAGCGGCGATCAATTCGCTTATTCGTCAGGTTTCTCTGCGAGCCGATTACGATTTTCTCACGCGTGTTTACTCTCGTTCAGGCCTGTATGAGGCGCTGAAGCAGGAAGAATCCCATCGGCATCCCCGCTTTTTAACGGTCATGCTGCTGGATATTGATTACTTCAAAAGCATCAACGACAACTATGGTCATGAGTGCGGCGATAACGTGCTGGCCGCCTTTGCCGGGAAAGTACAGCAGGTGGTAGGCGAAGACGGGATCGTTGCGCGTATGGGTGGCGAAGAGTTTGCGGTAGTGGTGGATTCGGTCGATACGCAGCAGGGCTTAGCGCTGGCTGAAAGAATTAGAGAAACTATTGCTTCACAGCCTTTTATCTGGCGTCAGCAACGGCTATTTTTAACGGTGAGTATTGGTCTTGGCAGCGCAAAAGCTGAATCCTGGCAACTGACGGATGTGTTTAACAGGCTGATGGCTGAAGCCGACGACTATCTCTATCGTTCGAAAAAAGCTGGGCGTAATCGTAGCAGTGCGCGTCAACTGAACGATCTGCCGACGGTCGACGCGCAAAAAGATCCCGAACGCGTGTAACCGTCACCATCCCAGGCAGAATGCGGCACAGATGTTATCAATATGCGTATATAATTGTTGCCTGTTATTTTTAAGCTCAATAAGATACCCGAGATTTCACATCGGAAAAAACGCAGCATGAACGGAATGGGCAAACTGAGTAAACTGCATCGCTTACCAGGGAATCGGTTTGTCAAACGTATGTTTTTGATGCGTATCCTTGGCACATTTCTCTGTTTTATTCCTATTCTTACCGTCCTGATTGAACAACAACGTTCAGAATGGCTAATGGTTTTACTCGCCTTGAATGCCTTTGTCTGGCCGACCGTGGCCTGGCAACATGCCAGTCGATCCTCAACGCCGCTGGTGACTGAGCATCATAATCTAGTGGTGGATGCCGCAGCGGGCGGATTCTGGATAGCGATGATGGTGGTGAATCCGTTGCCCTCGGTGGTGATTGCCACCATCCTGCTGGCGGATCGGCTCTCCGCGGGCGGTTTTGTCCTGATGAGAAAAGCCGCTGTCGCGATGCTGGTGGTGTTTCTCGCGGCCTGGCTGGTGCAAGGAATGCCCTTTGCCATCGTCGTTTCTCAGCAAACCATGTTTGCCACGCTGCCGTTAATTGCTATCTATGTCATTGCCCTGAGCGTGTTGACGGACAGTATTGCGATCCGCTTGCGTGTTAAATCTCGCGAGCTGGAGCGGATCGCGATGATGGATCCGTTGCTGGACATTGCTAACCGACGCTTACTGGAAAAACGCATCGAGAAAGAGCTTAAAAGGCTGCAACATGCCAGTCGTGAATCGGCGCTGATGTTTATCGATATCGATAATTTTAAAGATGTGAACGATCGTTTTGGCCATAAAGTGGGGGATACGATGCTGGCGACGGTGTCGGAGATTCTGCATCTGGCCACCCGACAGACGGATACCCCGGCGCGCCTGGGCGGCGATGAATTTGTCATCCTGCTGCCGAACACCTCAATTGAAGAAGCGTACGTGGTGGCGTCGCGAATCATGGAGGCCGCTGCGGTTATGGAAGATGTGGCGGAAGAAGCGATTAATTGTACGTTAAGTATCGGTATTGCGGGTGCAACACGTGACATGGAAAATGTCACCGATTGGTTGCAGGCCGCGGACACCGCTCTTTATCAGGCCAAACGCGGCGGTAAAAATCGAATTTACGCCCACTGACAAGTCGCTTGTTTAGGCTAAGCTATTAAAAAGCTGAGTGTCAGGAGACATTATGAAAGCGCCTGCAATTCCTGCTAATGAATCTGAACGTCTGCTCGCCCTGCGTGAGTCCGGGCTTCTGGAGTCGAATCATCATCAGCCTTATGACCGGATCAGTCGTCTGGCGAAACGCCTGTTTAACGTACCCGTGGCGACGGTCAATTTGATTGATGAACGCTCACAGGTGACGATGTCGACGGAAGGCACCATGGCGGCGGGCTTGCCGCGAAACGTCTCTTTTTGCGGGCACGCCATTCTGGATAACGTTCCGCTGGTGGTCCCTGATACGCATCTTGACGCCCGTTTTCGCGATAATCCGCTGGTCACCGGAACGCCCGGTGTGCGTTTTTACGCTGGGGTTCCGCTCTCTTTACCCAACGGGGCACTCGTCGGGACGCTGTGTCTGCTGGATTATGTTCCTCGCGAAATGAGCCCTAATGACCTGACGGCACTTAACGATCTCGCCGCGCTGGCAGAAGATGAGTTTGCCGCAGCCTGCGCTGCAACGACCGATGAATTGACGAGATTGTTTAACCGGCGCGGGTTTAACCAGTTTGCGGCATTTGCGCTTTACGGTGCCAGACGACGCGCAGAACCGTTAACACTCGCCTGGATGGATCTGGACCGCTTCAAGCAGATTAACGAACGTTACGGGCACGCTGAGGGCGATGTTGCGCTAAAAGCGATGGCAGAACTGATGCGTGGCTCATTCCGTGAGGCGGACTTGTTGGTGCGCTACGGCGGCGATGAGTTTGCGGTGCTGTTTGCGGATACGGACGAGCAGGGGGCGTGGATCGCGATGCAGTTTTTAAACGAACAGGTGGCGAACTACAATCAGCGCGGCCTGCATCCGTGGAGCCTCACTTTTTCCTGGGGTGTGTGTGAATTTGACCATCAGCAGAACGATCTCCAGCACTGGCTGCAAATTGCCGATGAAAAGATTTCCGCCATGAAACAGCAGTTCGCAGTCGGGCATTAACATCACAAAGACCTATGGCCGGTCAACTTGCGTTAAGTCATTGTTAATAGCAATGTGTTGGGGTCACTTTACAAGGAAACCCTATGACCCCGTCAATGTCTGTTCACTCGTTCTCCCAGGATGAAATCCTCTCTCATATTGATGCCCTGGCCGATATTCTTGCCAACTGCGTGAACGGCGGGGCCTCGGTCAGTTTTATGCTACCTTTTTCTCATCATGATGCGTGCGCGTTCTGGCGCGGCGTTGCCGAAAGCGTTGGCCGCCAGGAGCGTACCGTGCTGGTATGTCGCGACGAGCAAGGCGAGCTTTTAGGCACCGTACAACTCCTGACCGATCAACCAGAAAATCAGCCGCATCGCGCCGATGTCGCGAAGCTACTGGTTCATGAAAAAGCGCGTCGCCGCGGTATCGCCATGGCATTGATGGAAGCGCTTGAAGCTGTCGCCAGAGAGCAGGGTAAAACCGTTCTGGTGCTGGATACCGCAAGCGGCAGCGGTGCGGAAAGCTTCTATGTGCGTGGGGGGTGGATAAGCGTGGGCGAAATCCCAGATTACGCGCTGATGCCAGACGGCGAAATGACGGCGACAACTGTGTTCTATAAGTTTTTATAATTTATTTCGCAATTGCTGCAGGAATTGATCAAAACAGGGTTTCATGGTCGAAAAGTTTGATAAGTTATTGGACCAATCTTATCGGGCTGTATGACTAATTAAAAAAGGAACCCCATTGTGAACACTCTCAACCGTCGTGATTTCCCCGGTGCGCTCTATCCTGAACGTATCATTCAGTTTGGTGAAGGTAACTTCCTGCGTGCGTTCATCGACTGGCAGATCGACCTGTTGAACGAACATACCGATCTGAACTCAGGCGTTGTGATTGTCCGCCCAATCCAGAGTGATTTCCCGCCTTCACTCAGCACCCAGGATGGTTTGTATACCACTATCATTCGTGGTCTGAATGAGCAGGGCGAAGCGGTGAGCGATGCGCGTCTTATCCGCTCCGTGAACCGTGAAATCAGTGTTTACAGCCAGTATGACGAATTCCTGAAGCTTGCGCACAATCCTGACATGCGCTTTGTCTTCTCCAACACTACGGAAGCGGGTATTAGCTACCATGCGGAAGACAAATTTGACGATACGCCAGCCGTCAGTTATCCCGCCAAACTCACCCGTTTGCTGTTCGAGCGCTTCAGCCATTTCAACGGTGCGGCCGATAAAGGTTGGGTCATTATTCCGTGCGAACTGATTGATTATAATGGCGATGCCCTGCGTGAACTGGTGCTCCGTTATGCGCAAACGTGGGAACTGCCTGCAGAATTTACGCAATGGTTGAACGATGCCAACGCCTTCTGTTCAACGCTGGTTGACCGCATTGTGACAGGGTATCCGCGTGACGAAGTTACTGCGCTTGAAACAGAGCTGGGCTATCACGATGGCTTCCTGGATACCGCCGAGCACTTCTATCTGTTTGTCATCCAGGGACCTAAGTCCCTGGCCAGCGAACTGCGTCTGGACAAACTTTCGCTGAACGTACTGATTGTTGACGACATCAAGCCGTATAAAGAACGTAAAGTCGCGATCCTGAACGGGGCGCACACCGCGCTGGTTCCTGTCGCCTTCCAGGCGGGTCTGGACACCGTTGGTGAGGCCATGAACGACGCAGAGGTGTGTGCGTTTGTGGAAAAAGCCATTTATCAGGAAATTATTCCGGTACTCGATTTGCCGAAAGATGAGCTGGAATCCTTCGCCAGTGCGGTGACAGGGCGTTTCCGTAACCCGTACATTAAGCATCAGCTGTTATCGATTGCGTTGAACGGCATGACAAAATACCGTACCCGCATCCTGCCTCAACTGCTGGCAGGGCAGAAGGCTACTGGCAAATTACCGGCGCGTCTGACGTTTGCTCTGGCTGCGCTGATTGCGTTCTATCGCGGGGAGCGCAACGGCGAAAGCTATCCGGTGCAAGATGACCAACCCTGGCTTGATCGGTATCATCAGCTGTGGGCCCAACATCACGACAAACAGATCAGCACCAGCGAACTGGTCAAAGCGGTTCTGAGCGTGAGCGAGCATTGGGAACAAGACCTGACGAACGTCAGCGGATTGGTAGAACAAGTTACGCTCGACCTGGATGCGATTTTGCTTCAGGGAATGCGGACTGCGGTAAAACAGCTCTGCTAATCTCTCTCCCGGCTCCGGCCGGGTTTTTTAAAAAAGACGCGTTAGTTACAACATACTATTATTCAGGCTTTTAAAAAACACACTTCAGCATCGTGCAATTATTTGTCTATCAGAAGGGTATTGCAATATCCTGGTAACAAGCTTGCAACGGTGACGGCGATCACGTTTAATAGTCGCGCTCTTTATTTGCCTGAAGCTGACTATGATTGTTCGTCCTCAACAGCACTGGCTGCGCCTGATTTTTGTCTGGCACGGTTCTGTCCTGTCTAAAATTTTTACCCGGCTGTTTCTCAACTTCCTGTTATCAATTGCCGTTGTCCTGACGTTACCCTGGTACTCGTCGCTGGGCTTCAAGCTGACCGTTGCGCCATTCAGTATTCTTGGTGTGGCGATCGCTATTTTCCTCGGTTTTCGCAATAACGCCTGTTATTCGCGCTACGTCGAAGCTCGCCAGCTTTGGGGGCAGTTGATGATAGCGTCACGCTCGTTGTTTCGCGAGGTGAAAAACACATTACCGGACGATCCGCATCTGGGTGAGTTTGTGCGTCTGCAAATTGCTTTCGCCCATTGTTTACGCATGACGTTGCGCCGACAACCACAGGCTGAAAGGCTGGCACGCTATCTCAGTGCAGAACACCTGCGTGCGGCGATGGACTCTCAATCACCGGCGAACCGAATCCTGCTGATCATGGGCGAATGGCTGGCCATCCGCCGCAGAGAAGGGCAGTTGTCGGATATTCTTTTCCACAGTTTGAATAATCGACTGAATGATATGTCGGTGGTGCTGGCGGGTTGCGAGCGCATCGCCAATACGCCCGTCCCGTTTGCCTACACGCTGATTTTGCATCGCACCGTCTATTTGTTCTGCATCATGCTGCCGTTTGCGCTGGTTGGCGATCTGCATTACATGACGCCGTTCATCTCCGTTCTGGTTTCTTATACCTTCATTGCACTCGATGCTCTGGCTGAAGAGCTGGAAGAACCGTTTGGTATCGAAAACAATGATTTGCCGCTCGATGCAATATGCAATGCGATGGAAATCGATCTGCTGCAAATGAACGATGAGTCGGAAATCCCGGCACGACTGTTACCCGACAGACGCTATCAGCTGACGTAATGAACATTCAGGAACGCTTTAGGGCGTTCCACTCTTCGCGTGTGATTTCCCAAAGCTCAGAATCCAGCTCGCCGCAGACGTAGGCTTTCTTTTCAGTTTTCACCAGACGCATGCCGCTGCTCGCGGAAATCCGCTGTGAACGATCGTTGATGGGGTCAGTTTGGATATCGAAAATTATTGTACGTTAAGGTCGTTTTTTGACCTTCCTACTTTAGCTGGCCGCAGCCGACGAAACTTACCGGAAGCCGGTATCCGGTTGCTTTTCCAGATATAATCGCCTGTAAGATTGATGTGTTCCCAGCCTAGCGGGGACAAATGCGACAGCAGTTGCTCGTTGATCTTCATCCCTTTACGCTTCAGGGCATCGACCGCTCTTTCCATATAGACGGTATTCCACAGCGAGATAGCTGCCGTCAGCAGCGTCAGTCCGCTGGCGCGGTAGCTCTGATTTTCCGGTTTACGATCCCTGATTTCACCCAGACGGTGCAGGAATACCGCGCGCGCCAGCGCGTTACGGGCCTCTCCTTTATTCAGTCCCGCCTGGACCCGCCGACGAAGTGCCGGATCGCGAAACCAGTCGAGCATAAACAGCGTTCGTTCAATACGGCCAATTTCCCTCAGTGCTTTGGCAAGTCCGTTTTGCTTGGGGTAGCTGGCAAGCTTTTTCAGCATCAGGGATGCCGTCACGGTTCCCTGCTTTATCGAGGTTGCCAGGCGCAGCACTTCACGCCAGTGAATTTCGATCTCTTTCAGATTCAGGCTGGTTGTTGATATCAGTGACTGAAGCGCCGGGTACTGGTCTGCTTTCCCTTTGATAAACAGCTTCTTGTCGTGGAGATCCCTGATTCGTGGACAGAACGCAAAGCCCAGCAGATGCATCAGGGCAAAGACATGATCGGTGAAACCAGCTGTATCGGTGTAATGCTCCCTGATTTCCAGGTCGCTTTCGTGATACAGCAAGCCATCGAGAACATGGGTTGAATCCCTGACCCGACTTATTATGCAGGTATAAAACGGGCTGTATTGATCCGAAATATGGGTATAAAACTGACGTCCAGGCTCCTGCCCGTATTTCGGGTTAACCTGCCCTGCGTAGCGGCCTGAGCTTCCTGTTCTGAAATTCTGGCCATCTGATGATGAGGTTGTCCCGTCTCCCCAGAATGCCGCCAGCCGTCTTTTCCCCTGCGCGTTTACCAGCTCTGCGAGGGCAGCTGAATAGGTTTCATCGCGGATGTACCATGCCTGGATATCTTCCAGTGATGATTTGGTGCTTCCGGGGCAGGCTTCCGCCATTTTGGTCAGACCAAGATTGATGCCATCCGCAAGGATGGTGGTGAGGAGCAGGCGGGTATCGGGACGGGTAATGTCATTTTTTATATGCGAAAAATGTCGGGTAAACGTCGTCCAGCTGTTTACCTCGTCGAGAATTTCCGTGATTTTAGGTCGCGGTAGCATGCTGTAAACCAGCTCTGCCAGCGGTGAAACCTGTGTCGGAACGCAGTTATCCAGCGGAGAGACTTTTACGCCCTTGTCGGATATTTCCACATCGGGCAGTTCACCAAGGGCTGCCATAGCATTGACCTCTTCAAGTCTGGACTGAAGCAGAGTCATACGGCTGGCAATGTACTCATGATAATCAGCAGATACGGGCAGTGGCAGCGCCGGTGTGAGTTTGTCAAAGTCCTTTTCGGGAATGAGGTAATCATCAAAATTTTTGTAGCGGCGTGAGCCTTTAACCCAGATGTCCCCGGAGCGCAACGCTCCCTTAAGCTCGCTGAGCGCACAAAATTCATAATACTGCCGGTCAATACCCGCAGGTGTAATCAGCACCTTGCGCCAGCTTTCAGGGACAAACTCAAGCGGCGCAGTCGCCGGAACTTTACGTGACTGCTTCCGGTACATATCCTTGATCACAACCAGCGCATCAGCCAGAGGTTGTGCTGCCGGGGTTGCGACTAACTGTAAAGCGGACAACATGCGCGGGGCATATTTCCGTAATGTGCTGTATTTCTCAGTAATAATATGCAGCGGGTCAAAATTATTTTTTCTGGCGAGATGGCGTGTTTCCTCCAGACTGGCGACAAATTCAGGCCACGGGAGTATGTTTTCTATTGCGAGCCATGGATCACCACCGGAGTCGCGGGCATCAGACAGCGCCTGACCAACATCGATGTACTGCCTCAGTTTGGACTGGATCAGCTTTCCGGTCTGCTGAAGGCGCTCAGCCTGTGTTCTTTTGGCTTTGCTGAAAAGGCTGTTCAGCATTCGCTCATGCAGCTCAATCACTTCGTCTGTCAGTGTGGCTCTGGCTTCTTCCAGCACGCAGACCAGGATCGCATGACGGCGGGCTGCTGAAAATCGGGTCAAATCCCGGCTACTCATCTTTCGGCCTTCCTGCGCCAGTTTCAGCAACCGGTTCTGGTGAATGGTACGATCTATACCTTCAGGTAATGCCAGCGATTCAATGCTGCTGAGCCGATCAAGATGTTGCAGCACGTTCTTACCATTGATTTTACCCGGCGGTTGCAGAAGCCATGTCAGCCTGGAAGGCTGATTGTCTGATTGTCTGATGACTCAAGTAAACGATCCAGAGCATCCCTGTGCGCCGGAGTTAACGGGGCATTCAGAGTCTGAAATACGATTTTATCTCCGCCAGCCATGGCCTCCGCACAGGTACGCTCCACGACATCAATTGCGGGAATTATCACGTTGTTCTGCCGGAGCCAGACCAGTAACTCTTCGGCCAGGAGAATACCTTTATCGGTGCGCGTCGCCATCGACAACAGGTGCGTAATACAGTCCTGCTGTATTTTGCCGGTGAACGCCTTTACGCCAAGAAAGCGGTACAGTTCGGTTAAATGTTCGCGTCGCGTGGTTTCCCTGCCGGAAAGGTAAGCAGGCCAGAGATCCCAGGTAAGTTTTAGCCTGCTGGCGATATGCTTCAGCAGCGCATCAGAGGGTGGGATTTTTTTATCCGGAGCAAAGCCGACATTTTTCAGGTAGCAAAGAAGGACGGCAAAACCAAAACGGCTGGCAGGCTTGCGGTGAGCACTGATAAGTGCCAGATCATGCTCACTGAAATAGGCCATTCGGGTCAGCATTAACTCATCGTCCGGTAATGCCAGTAATGATTCTCTTTCCGACAGAGAAAGAATCTGCCTCCTTGCCATATAGTTTCCCTCATAAATTATTCGATGCGGTATTTTTAACAAAAATGGTTATGGCATAAGGGTACACCCTGATGCCATAACCAAAACGTGACGACATACAATGAATGACATAACCTATATGCGATAGATTAAATGCAATAACTTAAATGCGATAATGTGGTGAAAAAATGTTCATCAGAGCTTATTTGAGGGCATCGACGGAAGATCAGTTCGCCGATCGGGCAAAAGAGATGCTGGAGCAGTTCGTCCAGGAGCGGGGACATAAAATCGCCAGCTACTATCGTGAAAACATCAGTGGGACAAAACTTGACCGTCCTGAGCTGGGACGCTTACTGATGGACAGTCACCGCAATGATATTTTGCTGGTCGAACAGATAGACCGCCTGACCCGTCTGAGCAACAGCGACTGGTTGACGCTGAAAAAGCAGATCGAACAACACGAGCTGCGGATTGTCAGCCTGGATGTGCCCACGTCATGGCAGGCGCTGTCAGATAAAGACCCTTCGCAGGCTGACCCAATCACCCGTGCCGTGATAACTGCCATCAATAACATGCTTATCGACCTGATGGCCGCAATGTCGCATAAGGACTGGCTGAGCCGGCGCCAGCGACAGAAGCAAGGGATTGAACGG